>DAIEIZ010000064.1 GCA_027351145.1 Candidatus Moraniibacteriota bacterium
GGAATTTCAATCTTGGACAAATCCGCTTCAGAATTACGATCATCTTTTGGAAGACGCAAGATAATATACTCCTGCTCCGGCTTGCGCAAATTTCCCGGCGTTGTTTCATGATACAGCCCAACATCTGTTCCGGTCAGCGCCATATGCAAGAGATTAGCCACATCGGCTGGCGCAACCCCTAAAAGCTCAGATTTGTCCGTGAGAATGCGATAGGTATAATCCAGCGTTCGATCAGGCGTTGAACGATCAATGTCCGTCACACCGCGAATTCCGCTTATATCTGTTTCGAAATCGCGCGCCATCTGTTCACGACCAGCTTCATCCGCCCCTTGAATCTTTAAAAGAAATGTCGCTAATACTGGCGGTCCCGGCGGATCCTCCACGACACGCATTTTAGCATCAGGATGGTCGATGAGATAACTTTTTGCAGTCGCTACAATTTCTTGCGCGATTTTTTCTGAAGTAATGCTCCGTTCCTTGCTTTCTGTCAGATTAACCCGCAATGTAACTTGATTTTGAAACATCCGAAAAGAACTGCCCTTAAACATTCCATTAAAGTCCACCACCGGAGCCTCTCCCACAAAACTTTCCACATTTTTCACTTCCGTGTTTTTCAAAATTATTCCCTCAAGCGATTTCGAAACTGCTTGCGATTCATTCACGGCTGTACCAGTCGGCAAATCAACATAGATATAGAATTGGTTTTTATCAGCCTTGGGAAGCATCCGAAAAGGCACTAGCGGGGTAAGAGGCAAGACCAAGGACAAAATAAAAATGACGCTTGTAACGATGATCACTTTTTTTCTTCGCTTGGCTGTTTCCAGAAGAAAAGCCAATATCTTGGCATAATACGTTTCAATTCTTTTGAACTGACGGAAGAAAAAACCGTCTTCATAGTTTTTCTTTTTTCGCTCGTTATTTTTTGGCGTAAAAATAAGTGCCAGAAAAGGATTAATGGAGACGGAAAATAATAGTGATGCAAATAGCGCCGCCGGCACAAAAAACGGAATCGGCGCCATATAGGGACCCATCATTCCAGTCACAAACGCCATCGGAATAAAGGCAATCGCCATCGTCAGCGTGGAAAGTGCCAGCGCCCCACCAACCTCATCCACTGCCCGCACGATCAATTTTATCCGATTTTCCTCGGGATAGAGCCGAAAATAACGCGCCACATTTTCAATCACCACAATCGCGTCATCCACCAAAAGCCCCAGAGATAGGATTAACGCAAACAGCGTGATACGATTCACCGTCTGCCCCGCCAAAAGTCCAACTCCAAAAACAGCAAGCAACACTAATGGAATGGAAACCGCTGCCATCATTGCGTTGCGAAAACCCAAAAATAGCATTAGAAGTATCGCCACCACCACGATTGATTTGGTCAGATCAAAAGTCAATTTACCAATTTCATCACCAGCTGTTTTTCCTTCATCTCGCAATACCTGTGCTTGCACATCACTGGAAATCAAAGAACCCTTAAGTGATTCCAATTTCGCCAAAACATCCGTTGAAACAGTAGTCGCGTTGACGCCTTTCAATTTAGACAAGGCAATATGCACCACCGGTTTTTCATTCTGATTTTTATCCACAAGAGAAACAAAACCAGTTATTTCTCCCGGACCATAATTAACATCGGCAATATCCCCCAAGCGCAAAATAGCATTCCCCTCTTGTCGCAAGACCAAATTTTTTAAATCATCAACACCGCGAATATTGCCAGAAACGCTTAGAGTCGGATTTCTATTTTCTCCCTCAATCGGATTGACGCTAAAAATATTATTCGCGCCAGTTATCGCCCCCATAATTTCAAACAGGGAAATATTTCTAGCTGCTAACTCTCCAACGCGCGGTTCCACATAGAGATTATTAATTTGCCCGCCTTTGATTTCCACCTTCGACACGCCGGAAATTTGTTTCAGCTCATCCGAAACATCAAAAGACAGCTTGCGCAAAGAACTTTCCGACAACACATTCGAAGACAGTCCGATATCCAGAATCGGTACATCATCAGGATTAATCGCTTGAATGACCGGATTTGCCACTCCGGCCGGCTTCAATGACATATTGTCTTGTAATTTTTGATTAAGCTCAATCTTTGCGTCCTCCAAATTAGAACCAACCAGAAATTTTACCATTACCATACTGCGGCCGCCAGGCAAACTTTGTGCTGAAATATTATCAACCTTCGAAAGCTCGGAAATCTTATCTTCCATTGGTCGCGTGATCAGCTCATAAACTTCCGACGCATCCGCATTGGGAAAATCAGTCGTAATGATAAATGCCGGCGCGACAATTTCCGGATTATACTGCTTGGGAGTAAGAATAAAAGAAAGCACTCCCCAAACAGCAATCACTACAATAGCCAAAATCGACAATTCTTTTTTTTGCAAGAATAACCGTGTGATTTTCCCGGCTAATCCTAATTTTTCTCTGTGAGTATCACTAAAAAATTGATTGCTATCAATATTGCGCATAATTGTTCAAATTTAAAATATTTTTTATTTTTCCACCACAACATCGCCATCTTGAAGGGCATACTGACCTTCAGAAACAATCCTTTCTCCGGCAGTAATACCGGAAAGTACCTCGCGCAAGTCTCCAGATGATTCACCGATTGTAATTTTTGTCTTTTGGACCATTCCATTATTTTTGAGCACAAAAACAAAGATGTTGTCATATTCACGCAAAATCGCCTTCTCGGGAATGAGAATTACTGCTCGTTGATTTGCCACTGGAACTGTCACACTAACATATTGTCCTATAAAAAGGGCTTGATCACTTTCCCCGTCAGCAAATCTGATCCGCGCAACGGACTGCTGAGTAGATGCTCCGACAGCCTGAGCGACAGAGAAAACATAACCCGAAACAGCTTTCCCCGGCTGACCGCCAGGACCCACCAAAACAGATTCCCCCTTGGAAAGATTTTCACTAATTGATCCGGGAAGAGAAATCGCAATTTCCACGTTATCCGGTGAAGCAATCGCATAGAGTGGCGTTCCTGGAGCAATAAATAATCCAACTGAAGCATATTTTTTGATAATTGTGCCGGAAAAAGGCGCAGTGACAATTGCATTCTTGGCTGCGATATGCGCAACAAGTTCACCGCCCTGAGCGGCAGCCATATTCGCCTGCGATCCAGCATTTTCCAAATCGCGCATCCGCTTGGCGCTTTCCACTGCCTCCTTGGCAAGTTTAACATCTTGACTTGATGCATTTCCACTAGAATGTTCGCTCTTAGTCTTTTCCAGTGCGGCTTGCGCTTCATCCACTTTTTGATCATAAAAATCTTTTGTGTCCTTCAAAGTCTTTTGGATTGCATTGAGAGACATAAGCGCGCTCTGATCCATCGCTGAGAGCTCACTACCGTCCAAAATGGCAATTGCTTCTCCGATTTGTACCGTGTCGCCTTCTTCTTTCAAAAGCTTGATCACATATCCACCGGCTTTGGGCGACACATCAGCCTGCCGCACTCCGCTGACAAATCCAGAAAAATCTTTTGTCATCTGAAAATCAGACACAGTCGCAGTAATTGTTTTGACGTTTTTGGCTGAAGAATTGCCAATTGCCTTTTCTTCGCCTTTGGCGAAAAAAGTAACTTGGCTGAAATAGAGACTCGCAAAAATAAATAACACTAGGCTAAAATACTTTTTTTTCATAGTCATTTTTTATTTTTTAATTATTTCCTTCAAAAGCTTACCCAGCTTATCCTTATCACTGACTTTCATTTTTGTCGCGCAATCCATCAAATTTTGCTCGGTATATTGAATCATTACGCGATCAAAGGCCGCCTTGGCCGCTTTCATTTGAATAAGCACGGAAAAACATTCATTTTTTTCCGTGAGCATTTTCTTGATTCCCTCCAGCTGGCCAATGATATTATTAATCAATTGTTCATTGTTTTTTGGCATATTTTTATAATTTAATACTTAATAATACAAAGTCTAACATACACCCCCAGGGGGTGTCAAGGGTTTAACTGCGTGCTCATAAAAAAAGGTTTAATTCCTAAGAATTAAACCAAGAAATTATCCACCCCGCTATGAACAATATCCTGCATTACAAAGCAAAGCCTATTTTGAAACTCGCAAACTATTAAGCACTACCGACACGGAGCTAAAAGACATTGCCGCCGCGGCAATGGCCGGAGTAAGAAAGCCGAACATCGCCAAGGGTATTGCGATTATATTGTAACAAAAAGCCCAAAAGAGATTTTGTCTGATGGCGCGAAAAGTTCTGCGGGAAATGAAAATCGCTTCCACCACTTTTTTGAGATTATTTTCCAACAGCACAATTTGCCCGACCTCCTTGGCAATATCCATCGCACTGCCCATCGCGATTCCCAAATCAGCCTGAATGAGGCTGGGCGCGTCATTAATTCCGTCACCGACAAAAACTACTTTTTCACCCTGCACCTGCAGCCGCCTGATTGCTTCCATTTTTTCATGAGGCAAGACATCCGCGATAATATTGCTTATTCCTAAATCTTTAGCCACCGCTTGCACCACAACCATGCGATCACCGGAAATTATTCCCACCTTAAAATGCATCTTCTGAAGAGTTGCCACAACTGTTTGCGCTTCATCGCGAACTTGATCTTCAATGAGAAATGCACCTAAGACAACCTCGCCTCGCGCCACAAAAAGCAACGCTCCTGCTTGATTTTTCGGATCAGATTCCATTTTCGCAATCCACCCGCTGTCCAAATTATTTTCCTCCATAATTTTCGCATTACCCAAAAATACCGAGTCACCAGACTGATCCAATCCAAAAAGCCCCCTGCCTCTATATTCTTTGATTTCTTTGATTTCTTTTTTGTCGATTAACGCATTCAAGCCCAAGGCATAGGCAATAATTGCTTTAGAATAGGGGTGCTCGGAATTGAGCGCCAATCCATAGGCAATATTCAAAAGATCGCTTTCATCTATCTTAGCTTCAAGATTTCTAAGCACTTCTTTTACTACCGGCCTACCCTTGGTAAGCGTTCCCGTTTTATCAAAAATAACCATGGAAATATCTTTTATCCGCTCAAACCCTTCTCCGCTTTTAAACAAAATTCCCTGCTTGGCGCCCCGCCCCGTCCCTACCATAATAGCTGTCGGCGTAGCAAGACCAAGCGCGCAAGGACAAGCAATAACCAAAACAGCAACAGCAAAAATGATTGCATTCATTGCTTGATGCGCCAAGAAAAACCAACCCAGAAAAGTGGCTAGCGCAAGCAATAGCACCACTGGCACAAAAATTCGCGCTACCTTATCGGCCATCTTTTGGATCGGCGGTTTAGAATTTTGCGCCTCCTCAACACTCCGAATAATTTGCGCCAGAGCCGTTCCTTCTCCAGTCTGAGAAACACGTATTTTCAATATCCCGTCTTCATTGAGCATTGCGCCAAAAACATAATCGCCAACCTTTTTGTCAACCAAAAGCGATTCTCCAGTAAGCATTGATTCATTGACGGCCGATTCACCCTCTACGATATAGCCATCCAGGGGAATTTTTTCACCTGGACGCACCACAACAATATCACCCACCTTAAGCTGAGAAATTTCCACTTCTTTTTCTTCGCCACTCACTAAAATGTGTGCGCGCTTCGCTCCGAGCTCCATGAGACGGCGCATCGCCTCACCCGTCTTTTGCACACTAATATCCTCCAAATATTTTCCCAAAAGGATAAACATAATAATCATTGCGGCTGTTTCAAAATATTCTTTTTGTCCGTTAAAAATCGCCCAAAAACTGAAAAAATAGGCCACCAGCGTCCCCATGGAAATCAAACTATCCATATTAGCTTCTCCTTTTTTCGCTTGCGCATAGGCCATGCTATGAAAAGGCCAGCCCAAAACAAACACCACCACCGTGGCCAAAACAATATGTATCCACATTACAAAATCGATTCCAAGAATTAAAAATCCGGAGCTAATTTTGAAAAACATCCCCAATATAATCGGCAAAGAAAAAATTATCGACAAAACCAATCGCACCTTTATATTGCCAAAAAGTTCATTCTTATACTGAGCATATTTATTGACCAATTGATATTTGCCAAGATGCGGACCGCCAATGCCATAACCATTAACCAAAATAATTTTCTTAATATCATTTTCATTGAGCAACTTGTCATCGTATTCAACAAGCGCTTTTTTTGTTGCAAAATTAATAGTCGCTTTTTTGATTCCTGGGGTCTTTGCAAGCGCTCTTTCATTACTCGCCACACAACTAGCGCAAGTCATTCCGGTTATTTCAAAAATGATTCTTTTGGTTGGCATAAGTTTCTTGAATTTTAAATTTGAAATTATAAATTATTCCTTTAGGCATTTACTTAGCCCTGATTTTAAATTTTTCACTCCACTATAAATTTACCACGAACCATTCCCATCCAGCAACTGAATGGGATTTCTCCGGCCTTATCCGGCGTAAAATTTATGACGTTGTTCCCAGCACTGATGTTTTGTGAAATTCCCAAGCTAGGAATGATAATTTTGCTTGTGCAACCTGTCACATCATCGCCCTTAATCACCCAATTTACCGGCACGCCCCTTTTCAGATGCAAAACATTTGGTTCAAATCCGATATTAGTAACATGCATTTCCACAACTTGCGCCACTACGTCAGTTTTTGTGTTTTCTGCTTGCTTTTGTTGATTATTTTGATTGCTAAAAATGTTGCCTGACGCACCAACCAATGCCAGGCCGGAATTGTAAACAGAGAAAGAGAAGAGAAGAAGAAGCATTCCTGCTACTTTTTGAAAAATGGCCGCGTTTTTGCTTTTACTCCAAGCAGTTGTTACGCCAAGGGCGAGCAGCGACGGCACAGTGCCAAGCGCAAAGAAAAACATCCCCAAACCTCCGCGCATAAAACTACCGGAGGCAACCGCCAAAATTTGCATACTCTGCGTGAACCCGCAAGGTAAGAAAAAAGTCATCACACCCAAAAGAAACGGCGCCGCCGGATTTTCCGACTTTTTTAATTTGCCCCATGGCGCACTGAAAAATCTTGGCATCGAAAGTCCAAGACTGGCGATATCAGGAAGAAGTCCTAAAATATTGAGGCCTAAAATGGTAAGCACAATGGCGATGATTATGGTATAGATGGCGATGAAATTGCCACTAATGTTTATCCCACCACCAATCGCGCCAAGCAGTCCGCCAAGCACAAAGAATCCGCCAAGCCTTCCAAGATGAAAAAATAAATTCGGTTTGAAAGAACCGCCTAAAAAACCACCCCGTTCTCCTCGATATTTTTCTGAAAAAGCAATCACCACCGATCCAATCACAACCAGACAGCTGGAAACAGATGCGACAAGTCCGATAAGAAACGCTGTGCCGAAATCAGTGCCCGATCCGGTTGCACCAATTTTTTGCCCGAGACCGGAACTTCGAAACAACTGAAAACCAAAAATAATTAAGATAACGAAAGCAAGAGCCCACAGCCAGGATTGCCAAACACTTTTTTGAGGCAACTCAGATGGCACACTTTCTTTTTTTTGCGAAGCGGTATAACCAAATTTTTCCACCATTTCTTTAATTTTGGAAAATTCCGGCTCGTCTTTCCCATAACCTAACTCCACAACGCCCCTTTTGCGATCCGCCCGAACGTGCATGACACCGGGAATACTCAAAAGTTCATCGTCAAGCAGTTTTTCGCAACTAACGCAATGCATGCCGTTGATATAGATTATTTTTGTTTGCATAATTTTATGATTAAAAATTCTACTTACTCATTTTATTTAATTGTAAAATTTCATCAATCATTTGCTGTTTTCTTTTTTCGTCCGTGCCTTTCATGGCACTTATAAAGCAACTACTGAGATGGCGCGCCAAAAGCTTGTCATTGGCGGATTTTAAAAGTCCAACCACAGCCAGATTCTGCTGCATAATCGAAACACAATACTTCCCTTCCTCCACCATCGCAATCACCTTAGCCAAATGTGTCCTAGCTTTTTTAAGACCGATTAAAATTTGCTCGTTCTCTTTTTGCATAAAATTATATAAAGTTGGAAATTATTTGCATCAATAATTTTGCATTTTAATTTTTACATTTGCAACACCTACCCCCTAGGTATATAATACCTCCCCCGGGAATCTTGTCAAATAAAAAACCATCGCATAAAAACGATGGTTTTTGCAGGACGGTTTTCTGCTAACAAATTCTAATGGTACTTTCCCATTCCCAAAATTCCGATAATTATTCCCATGAGCGCGGAGACCATGGTGAAAATCCAGGCGCGCATGGTGACTTTTGTTTCCGGCCAGCCGTTAGCTTCGAAGTGGTGATGAATCGGCGCGGCGAGAAATACTTTGCGATGGAAAAACTTTTTGGAAATCAGTTGAATGACGACTGAACCAGATTCCAAAACATAAACAAAAACAATAATAAATAAAACTATGGTTGAATTAGTGAGCATAGCCACTACACCCAAGGTCGCACCCAAGGAAATCGCCCCGGTATCTCCCATAAAAAATCTAGCCGGACAAATATTGAACCAGAGGAATGCCAAAAGTGCTCCGGCAATCGCAATGCAAAAAGCCGCTAAATCCATTTTATTTTGAAAAAAAGCAATAAGACCAAATGAGCTAAAAGCAATGAGCAGCACCCCCCCATTAAGCCCATCCAGACCGTCTGTTTCGTTGGAAGAGATGGCAGAGAATAAAATAACAAACATAAACAGTGGAACATACCATAGGCCGATATTGAAATCCCCCATGGCTGGAATATGGATATGATGCCAATCTAGCTTATAATAAAACCACCAAGCACCAAGACCAGAAATCAAAAACAACCAGCCAAAACGCGAAATAAAGCGAATGCCACCACCTTTATTTTTACCAAAACCCCGCACACTAGCCAAGTCATCACAGAGCCCTAAGATTCCAGCTGAAATAAGCGCAAAGAGTGGAAGCCAGACTTCTTTGCGACTCAAAAAATCCAATCGAGCAAAAAAATTGATTCCTGACCATTTGGCAAAAATAGGAAAAAGGAAATGTGAAAGCATCACTAAAACCAAAACAGAAAACCAGACTAAAATTCCACCCATAACCGGCGTGCCATTCTTATGCTTATGCATTTCACTGACAAAGGTTAGTTTTTCCCCATCTACGGCATTGGTTTTTATTTTTACTCCGATTTTGTATTTATAGAGAAAATGCGTGAGCACCGGTGTCAAGAAAAAGGCCAAAAGAAAAGCCAAAAAACCAGTGGTCAAAATTTTGAGCACCCCGATTACACTAGCAAGGGTTTGTATTTGCGATAATTCCATGTTTTTTTGAGAACTTATCAATTTGATTGCAGCTTGATGCGAAAACGGATGGCGGAGTGATGCGCAATCATCGTTACGCCGAGCAAACAACGCCGTTTTCAATAAAAAAATACAACAAATTCATAAGTTCACATTATTTCCAAGTGTAGTTATTATAAACCCAGCTCAATAAAGATTTCATATCTTCCCAACGTTGCTGATCATTGAGCAGTACCGTAATTACCTTGTGCTTGCCTGTTGGGTCAGTTGAACCCATCAGCAGCGAGTAACCAGCCAGTGGAGTAAACCCGGTCTTTCCGCCCAAACAATTCGGCAAGGTTTCCAAAAGCTTGTCGGTATTTTTCAAAATATGCATATACTTTCCGTCCGTGGAATAAAATTGTCCTTCCGGTATTTTCATTATATCCCAAATCAGATTATATTGCATGGAAGCGGCAGCGATTCTGGCGATATCATAGGCTGAAGAATAGCATTCATTTTCACGACCATCAATTTCCAACCCTGATGGTGTGCAAAAATGCGTGTCAATAAGACCCATATTCTTAGCTCTTTGATTCATTTTTTCCACAAAGGCATCAGGCGAACCGGAAATATAGATACCCAAAGATGTCGCAGCGTCATTGGCGCTATTGAGCAACATCGCTTTTAAAAGATCAATGGCATGCACTTTTTCTCCCGCATACATGCGGTTACCATTGCAAAGCACACTGGTCGGACAGCCTACTACCGTTCCATCAACATGCAAACCCTCTTTTTTGATTGTCACCTCCGCGTTCAGATCAGGAATATTTTCCACAGCGAGAATCGCCGTCATCATTTTGGTGAGTGAAGCAATTTGTGTTTGCTTTCTACCGTTATCATAATGAAGGATCGTTCCACTCTCCACATCAATCGCCACAGATGACCCGGCCCACATTTTCAAATCCTGACAATTTGTTTTTCTCTGAGGAACAAGACCGATGCTTGCCACATTAAAAGGAGAGTAATCCGCGACCTGAGTCGAAGTTGTATCGGTATTTTTTTGAGTATCATCAGCTTTAGCTGGAACAGAAACCTCCTCTCCCAAAACTTCCGCATTTTGATTGCTGGCAAAAAGTTTGTCTTTCATCCGACCAAAATCATGCGAAAAATTCCCAGAAAAAATACTGGGAAGCATTATGACAAATAGGATCGTGTAAATCACATTAAACATTGAGCGGTTAAATCTTAAATTAGAAGGCAAGACTAAATTAATAAATACTTAGAAAAACAAACTCAGACTTCGGATTTTTCAGCTGAATTATTATCCTGCGCTTTTTCTTCCGATCCTGCCATAGCCTCAATTTTCCCTTGCGAGTCAGAGCTTGGCTCCGCAACTCCGTATCCAAGCTCCATTTTTTGCATTGATTTTTCTTCTGCGACACCGGCCTCATTCTTTTCCGGCTTATCATGAACCTCAATGGGTGCATTTTCTTCTGGCTTCTTATTCATTTCTTCCCAATCCGGCAACTTTTCCACGCTGTCCACGCCTAATTTTTTCAAAAAATCAAATGAAATGTTATAGAGATAGCGACGATTGTCTTTGATATTTTCCGTTCTATCAATTAGTCCGCGAATGAGGAGCGCTCGCAAAGTAAAGCTGCAATTCACGCCTCTAATCGCTTCAATTTCAACACGGGTAATCGGTCCGCGATAAGCCACAATTGACAAAACTTCCAGAGCAGCTTGGCTCAGGTTTTCTTGAATTTCACTCTTGACTAATTCAGCCACAAACTCGGCATTATCAGGATTTGAGACCATTTGGATTGTATCTTTAATTTTAATAATCCGCAACCCTCGACCGTTAGCATATTCTTCATTAAGTTTAATAATCGCTTCTTCCACCTCCGCCTCAGTCGCGTCAGTAATATTGGCCAACTTCAAAATTTTCATCGGCTCACCACTGACAAATAAAATACTTTCAATGATTGATTTTAATTTTTCCGGATCCATATGATTATATCTATTTTTTAAATTTATTCTGCTCCGCTTCGCATACTCAATTTAATATCTTGAAATAAATCCTTTTGTTCAACATGGATTATTCTCTGCTTAACCATCTCCAGCATCGCTAAAAAAGAAACGATCACGTCAACCTTATTTTTGGCTTCTGAAATTAACTCGGAAAAACAAGTTTCAAGCTTGCCCCTCAACGCTATCTCCAAATCACTAATTCGTTCTTCCAGTGTAATAATCTCTTCAACAATTTCCTCTTGAAGCACCGAAGCGACAGGAACTTCCGAAAGTACTTTTTGAAAATATTTTTTCAAATCGAATGCACTGATGCCTTCCGGAGGATAAAAAACCGACCTAATTCCCTGATAGGGCACTTTTGA
Source organism: Candidatus Moraniibacteriota bacterium (assembly GCA_027351145.1). Taxonomy (GTDB): domain Bacteria; phylum Patescibacteriota; class Minisyncoccia; order Moranbacterales; family UBA2206; genus UBA9630. Next base: position 11,611 of record DAIEIZ010000064.1, read on the forward strand.
AAAACAAACTCTTTGCGCGACCGCCAATTTTCCAATTCTGGCGGAAATTTCTTTGAATTTTTTATACTCCGCCAATTGATATGCCAAATCTTCAATTTCTTCCTCTTCTTCTTCGCTGAATTTTAGGATTGGCAAAAGCGCGCGTGATTTAATCAGAATCAGCTTTGCCGCCACAGACAAAAAATCCGCCAGATTTTCCAGGTGAATATTTTGATTGTCTCTGATATAATCCAGATACTGGTCCGCAACATGAGCCAAATTTAGTTCGGTAATACTCAATTTTTCTTTTTCGATTAGCTCAAGTAGCAGTTCCAATGGTCCTTCAAATTTTTCCAGCTTTACCTGATACACAAAGTTTTATGCGTTACTATTTCAACCCTTCTATTTTAGCATCTTTCTCTTTAGCGCACCAGCTTTTTATTCTTTTTGAATAACTTATTTTCAACCAAATAATAGGCCGGGATTAGGGCGGAAAAAACGACTACGGCGGATAAGATAAACATACTTGAAAGAGATAAAAACAATAGCAGCAAAAAAGAACAACTGGCAGCCAAGATATAACCGACAGGCATAGCGGTCCGAAAAAAACCAATCAGATCGACATCATTGCCATCAATACGTTTGTAAAAATAGGAGTCACGCAAAATTTCCACCATTGCCGCTCCAATTCTCGTCCCCAGCATAACCAATGACCAAATTAATACACTGGTTGAATCGGTTAAATAGACGATGACTGTGGAAGTTGCCATAATAAAAAGAGCAAAAATTAAAAGCCTCCTTTCTCCCATTTTTTTGTCCGCCAAAAATCCCATCGGATACTGCAAAAAAACAAAAGGCATCAGCATGATAGTAAAGATAACGCCAATTCGATCCCAATCCAGACCCAGGTCCAGAAGATAAATCGGCATATAAATAATCATAAGGGCATAGAAAAATTCCAAAACGAAAGAGATATAATAAATTGCCATAACATTTTTTCGCTTGAAAACTTTTTTGAGCAACTTGACCACGGAGATATCCACACTGGGCTTCTCATTCGCATCGCGTAACGTCAAAAGAGCATAGAAAAAAACCAGGATGTTGAAAATCAGCAGAAAGGAAAAAACGCCGTAAAAGTCAAATTTTCCCAAAATTTGTGTTGAGATAAATGGACCCAGCAGAAAACCGGTGTTAAGAATGGTTAGGTGCTTACCCCGAATTCTTCCGGATTCTTCATCGCAAGAAAAAGATTCCAAAAGCGTATCCAAACTCACCCATTCCAGCCCGGAAAAAAGCACGTAGAGCATAAGAGCGATAATACCATAAATTGACGGCGACAAGTTAGATAAAAAAATGAGTGTGATAATCTTAAGCCCCAAAATAAGCAAAAAAATGCTGGTCTTTCCCAACGCTCGTGTTAATTTATATAAATTCAAGAGAATAAAAAGTAAAATTATATAGGCGATAAAATAAAAACCTCCAACATTTTCGTTGCCAGAGGCTTGTTTGAAATAGGTTGACATCACATAGATCAAAACGGCCTGGGAAAAACCCAGAAAAAAAGAAACGGGATTGATTGCTCTTGTTTTTTTTCGATCCAAATGCTCTTTGTGTTTTGGCATGTTTTTTGTTTTTGCCTAAATTTAAGGCGTAATTCTTTTCACATCCCGCGGGAAAAGAATGGCTTCTTTGACACTATCCAGGCTTAAGATTTTTTGCACAATTCGCTCTGATCCCAACCCCCAACCACCGTGAGCCGGCATACCCAGCTTGAATATTTCCAAATAATCAGAAAAATCTTCCGGCTTTAGGCCGAATTTAATAATATTATTTTTTAACTGTTCATAGTGATGAATTCTCTGCCCGCCACTGGCAATTTCCACGCCCTTAAAAATCAAGTCGAAAGTTTCCGTAAATTGGCCATCTTCACTTGGCATTGAATAGAATGGCCGCACGCTAACAGGATAGTGAGTTAAAAAGACAAAATCAGAACCATGGGTCTTTTTTGCCCATTCGCAAATCAGACGCTCTCCCTCCGGATCAATGTCAATATCCTCGGATTTCTTGCCATACTCTTTTTCCAAAATTTCCAACGCTTCAGTGAGGCGTATGCGTGGAAATTTTTCCGGCACCAAAATTTCCCCTGAATATTCCACCAACTCCTCCTTGCAATTCTGGGAAATATCCGAAGATATGCGCCTCATCACAAATTCCAGCTGATCCATTACATCGGAAAAGCTATCAATAAATCCCATCTCGGCATCAAGCATGATAATTTCATTAACATGACGAGTGGTGAAGTGCGGTTCGGCACGGAAAACTGACCCAACCTCAAAAACCCTTTCAAATGCGCCAACCCCGGCTTGCTTATAAAACTGCGGGCTTTGGGCAAGATAGGCATCACGATCAAAATATCTTATCTTGAAAAAATTAGCCCCGCCCTCAGTCGCCGCACTAACAATTTTTGGTGTCTTAATTTCTCTAAATTGCCTCTCTCTCATCGCGTCACCATATGATTTCAAAAGCTCCGCATAGACCTTGAAAATGTCATTAATTTTTTTGTTACGCAAAACGAGATTACGATTGTCAAGAAGGGTGTTAAGATTAACATCTAGCTCATTTTTCGCCACATCGAACGGCAATTCTGCTTCCACCCTGGAAATGACAGTTATTTTTGCCGCTTCCAGTTCAATTTTTCCCACCCTGTCTTCCTTGCTTTGACCGCCCGGACGCTCCTTGACCAGCCCTTCGATTTCCACCACAAACTCACTGCGCACATCTTTAGCATTTTGATAGGCGCTTTCCTTGTCGGGAATAACCACCACCTGTACCACGCCGGTGCGATCACGAAGATCAATAAAAATCAATTTTCCATGATCCCGTCTGGAATTGACCCAGCCAGCCAGTTTCACATATTGTCCAATCATTCTTGGCGCGTCTGAAATAAGTGTTCTTTCCATAAAATAATATAAATTTATCCACCAATGCCAGTTAATCTTTTAATTTCCCCTAGCATTTCGCTGGGAGTATATTGCGATTTGACGATAAAGCCATTCGCCCCAAGCTTCATAGCCTTTTCATAATCAGCTTGCTGACTCAAATTACTTGAAACGATAATTTTTATATTTTGGTCATATCTGCCATTTCTCAATTCTTCAATTACCGCAAACCCGTCTATTTTAGGGATTAAAAGATCAAGAAGAATGATATCCACTTTTTCTTTTTTTACAATTTCCAATACCTGATCGCCGGAAAAAGCAGTCAAAACCTCAAAGCCTTTTTCCTTAAATTTCCTCTCATAAATCTCAGAAATCATTAAATCATCCTCGGCAATAAGCACTTTTGTCATATTTATTTTAAGCGTTTTTAAATCGGCACATTCGTGCCATAATTAGTTACTTCTGAATTATAGCGGAATGATAAAAAAAATCAAATTCATACAGCAAAAAAATGATGCCACCGTTGAACATACGCCAAGGTATTATATTTTGAGATATTAAGGCTATTTTAAACCCTATTTGCCATATCCCACAATACCCCGAAAAAACAGTTCGCCCAAGCATTGCGATTGGTATTTATTTCAGATACTTCTCAATATTTGCCTTATGCTCCTCTAGAGTTATCGCACAGTGAATCCGACGATTACTGTCATGGAGATAGTATAAACAATCAGTTTGAGCAGGATGCAAAACAGCTTCAATTGCATTTATTCCGGGGTTATCAATCGGAGTCGGAGGCAACCATTTGTTTTCATAGGTATTGTAGGGCGAATCGATATTTTTAATATCAACTGCCGTAATTGGCGCCCACCAACCATTACCGGTATTTCCACGGGCATATTGAACAGTCGCATCAATTTCCAAATTCATATTTTGATTGAGTCTATTCCAAAGTATTCCAGAGATGAGTGGCATATCACCTTCTCCGCCCGCTTCTCGCTGAATGATTGAAGCTAACTTAAGCCCGGTTGTCCATTTAATATTCTGCTGGGCAAACTGAGTGGTATATGGAGCAAACTGTTCATCGAAACGCCTAGTCATTCGCTTAGCCATATCCAATCCGCTTTCGCCGACTGGGATCAGATAAGTATCGGGAAAATATGTTCCTTCTATATAATCAATATTCATTTTTGTGTAGACTGTATTCCATTTATTAAGCTCTTCATCGCTCCAACCAAAAGTTTTCTGAAGCAATTCTCCGATTTGTTCCTTTCGCCAGCCCTCAGGAATCACCACCCATTTCATATCAGGAGTAGAAGTGAGTTTAGTGGTAATTTGCCACGCACTCATATTTTTTGAAACATTGTAACCGCCAAACAATATTTGCTTATGCCTGAAAAACAAAACTATTTCAAGAGCTATTTCATTTCTTATTAAGCCTTGAGCTTTTAGCCTACCCAATGCCTGAGCTTCAGTTTGACTTCGATTAACAATAAAAACTGCTTTCTCTTCCTTAATTTGGGGCGCGCTAAAAAACAAACGATTCACAAAAATCAGGCCGACAATAACAATTGCGACCGTCCCAAAAGTGATCCCGATTTTCTTTTTGTTCATATATTAAAATCGCGACTTTAACAAATTTTAAACAGCCATTCCGCCACTTGCCCATCAAATTCAGCTTCGCTTTCTTCAGATTTAATCCCCATTACTCTGGCAATGCCATCTTTACGCTGAGCGGAAGAAATTAACAATGCAGTTTATCTAAATTTATTCATAAATTGGTTTTGGCTCATTCTTCAATTTTGAGCACTTGACCTTTGACCAGCGCTTCAGCGATTTTGCTTCTCGCTGAAGTGATGATCCGCTGGAAAGTGCTTTGTGATGTATTCATCTTCTCGGCCGCTTCAGTCTGCTCCAGGCCATCAAAATCTTTAAGTTTCACAGCCTCCATCTCTTCTTTAGTAAGGATTACTTCATTTAATTGGCGCATTGGCATGCCTTGCGGTTTAAAATAGTGGGTCCTTGGCTTGAAGCGAAGACGTCGACAAAGTTTTGGTCTGGTCATGGTTTTTCGTTAATTATTTTTCAATTACCGCACAACACCAATTTGAAACTGGCCGATTTGTCCTCGTATGCCCCGACTCATTTGGTTAAAAAAATTTTTTGCGGCACTACCTGCTTGCTATTCTAAATTATCAGGCAAAAACCCTTTTGACTGTTTCATATCATAACTTAAAAAAAACAATTCAGCCCCTGTCAATTTCGCCTCACGCCAATCTGCTGCAGCCAGATCGGCGCGAGATGGAAATAGGCATACTTATCTCCACTAGTTTCCAAGCCCTTCCAATTCTTCTTCTGTCAATCTCAGTTCTTCCTTTTGTTTCTTTTTTTTCCAAATCGCTCATTCCATAATATTTTGCCTCTTTTTTTAAACTGATATAGTTTGAATATCTGTCCTTATTTATTCTTCCGTCTTTTAGAGCCGACAGCATTTCGCAGCCTGGTTCGTGAATATGCGCGCAATCGGCATATTTGCATTTTTTCGCCAATGCGATTATTTCACCAAATAAGCTATTCGTACCCGCGCTTGCGTCTGTGATGCCAACCTCTCTGATCCCCGGATTATCCACCACAATTCCTCCATTATCCAAAAAATATGTTTCCCGATTGGTGGTTGCATGCTTTCCCCGATCCGAACATGAACTGACATTTTCAGTTTTTATAATATCTTCTCCCAGAAGCCTGTTAATAAGCGAGGATTTTCCAACGCCTGATGAACCAAGAAAACAATAAGTTTTTCCTTTTTTAATATAATTCCTCAACTCATCAAGACCTTCATTGTTTGCCGTACTAGTCTGTATAACATCAACATTGCTCAATCTATTTCTTATTTCCATTAATTTAGAATTTAATTCTTCAGCGGAAATCAAATCAATTTTATTAACTACGATTACGGGTTTAATATCTCCATCTTCGGCAATAGCCAAGTATCTTTCAAAACGGTTTATGTTATAATCCCTGCCCACCGATTGAACGATAAAAACCATATCGATATTGGTAGCTATAATCTGAACATCATTTTTTTCTCCGATTTTATTTTTGTCGCCAAACCTTCTTTTAATTATTGACCTTCTTGGAAGAATTGCCTGAATTATCGCTTGTTTATTATCAAGTTCAATAATTGTCACCCAATCGCCGACCGCGGGATAATCTTCTCTGGAAACCGCTCTAAATATTTGCTTTCCGGTAATTTTTGCCGCATATTCACCGTTTTCATTTTTGACTCTATACACTCCCCTATGTTCAGCAATAACCCTAGCAATGGAAAAACTATCCAGCCCCAGCTCAGTTCTTTTGGATTCAAAAAAAGCATCCCAGCCTAAATCCTCAATTTTATCTATTGTTATATCCATATTCACCATTGTAGCACAAAACACCCAAGTGCTGGCGGTTTTTTGCCAATTAGATAATTTTAAGAAAACTTTTTTACTAACCAGCCAAACAAGCTAAATCCCGAATCATTACTTGTTATAAATGTTTGCAATTTAGCATTCTGCTGATTCAACAAAGCGATTTGATCTTGCAGAACCAATTTCACTGCGGGATCGGTTGCTTGGTTCATTAAATCAGTGAGCACTTTAATTCTTGATTGGTTTTCCGTGACAGCAGCCTGGATTTCCGCAATGCTTCCATATTTTGGTCCAATAAGAAATTTAACCAACCCGCTTCGATTTTCCACTTTACTTATGGATTCTTCTACTTTGGCCTGTGAATCATTTTGAGCTTGAGCTACTGCTTTTACCTGTTCCCCAATGCCATTAGCATCTTGGGTGTCAGATTCACTAACTGTTTTTAAAGTATGCACGAATTGAGCAACTGTATTTTTATATTGTTTCGCCATATCTTCATTTCCGTTTTCATCACCGTTTTGGTTATTATTTTCAAGCGCCACTTCCACCATTTTATCCAATGTTTCTATTTTACCATTAACAGTATCGCTAAGAGCCTTAATTTGAACCGGGTCATTGGTAGCGCCCAACTGGACAATCAATGATTTAATTTCTGAAAGCGAAGAATTAAAAGCTTCAAATGACTTGGAATCAGAAGTTGCCAATGGAGCAATTCTAGTCTCAATTTTAGACACTTCTTTTGTCATATCAGCAGTATTCTCCTGAGTATTGCCATCCCCGTTTTGCTTATCAACTTCACTTGGCTCCTTATTTTTCCAACTATTATCCACTTCTCCGGATTTAGATTGAATTTGCGCCGTTTCCACTTCGCTCTCCCCTGTTTTAACCGCATCAGAAGATGTCTGTTTATCTTTTTGATTGCTCTGACTGCTTTCATCGCTATTGCTATGCTTATCGCCGGAACTATTATGGCTACTCGCTTCATCGCTAGAGCTATGACTATCGCCACTATAACTATCTTCACTGATATTTCCATTATTTCCTTCCTCATCAGCTAAAACCGTCGGTATTCCCGGTTTAATTTGGTTAGAAATATGAGAAAACACAGTGCCGATTGCAAATAAAGCGCCAATGACGGCAATCACGGGCAAGTTTCTTTTCACTTTTTGCATATTTTTGCTTTTAAATAATTAAAATTAAGTTAGTTCATATGAAGCCTTCTTACTTCTATTTATGGATACGAAGATGTCTTCATAATTATTTCACTTTTATTCTTCATCTGACGCATCTTCACTTGGCGGAGTTGCGTCTTTGTGGGAATCTGATTTTTTATCCCGCGCTTTGATTGTCTTGGACGCAGCTTTATCACTGGCAGATTTTTCGGTTACGCTCCCGCCACTTTCCGATTGTTTTTCATTGTTAGTATCAGCGCTTTGCGTTTTTTCCAATGATGCGCTTTCGCTATTATTATTTTCATTTTTCAATTCAAGTTTTGAATCGTTCACTTTATTGTCATTATCTTCATTCACCCTGTTATTATTTATAACTTCAACGTTATCCTTTTTCTCTTTGTCATTTCCAATATTTTTTCTTTCTTTGAAAATTGCAGGTGTTTCATCGGACTCCGGCGAAGTTTTTTTGGCTGTTGGCACTATTTTGTTATAAATCGGAATTTTCTCCAATTCTTTTTCTATTTTTTCCGCTTTTCCGCTGGCAAAAGCCAAATAACCGAAAGATAAACTTATAAAAAATAGCAAGGCTACTACTGGCACAAATCTCATTTTATATAGCGAGCCAACCTTAATCACTAGCCAATAACTCGCCAAAAGAAAAGCCCCCAGCAAAATTAAATATAAATACGGAATAGTTAATAAAGTCAGATTTTTCCCTTGATTGGCCATTATTTCAAAAAATAAGGCTAACGACAATGAACCCAAAATACTAATTGAAAGCGTGCCAATTCCAAAAAGAAAATTTTTCACAGCAAAAAACCATCGTGGTCTGATTTTCAGATTTTCTCTCTCAATTTTGTCTAAAATTTTTTTATCCAGACTCATTTGTTTTCACTTAAAATTTTTT
>DAIEIZ010000070.1 GCA_027351145.1 Candidatus Moraniibacteriota bacterium
TCATCAGGATAACGCGACTCGATATAGAACTGATTGAGAAATCTTGCATCATCCAGTACTTCTTCAAAAGACTGATCAACTTTTTTGCAATCTTCGACAAGAGTTTCCAAGTCATGCACTTTTCTGACATGCAACTCATGATGCGCTAAAAAACCTTTTAGGTATTTCTCCGCTGCTTGCTCGGTATGGAAACAAATTGGGTTTGGAAAAAAAGCTTTTTCTTTAAGCAAAACCGCGATAAGTGCCAAATCTTCATCGGCGCGACTAAACCAACTCTTGACATAATCAGTTAGCATAAATTAGTGCAAAATAGTTAATGGTCTTTTGGGAAGCTTTACATTAAAGGCGCTCCTTGAACTGCTATAGAGCGTTTTACCGTGACGCAAAATATCCTCAATAAAAAGATTTTTGTTCTCATTGACACTTTTTTCGGTTTCCTCCGGGGTATAGGCCAAAATATCTATCGCTGGAAAATTACTGCCGGAAAGAATCTTTCTCAATTCCCGCTGTCTTTCAAGCCGATTTTCAGAACTACTTTTAACAATAAATAAATCCACATCGGAATCCCCATGTGGCTTGCCCCATGCGTAAGATCCGAAAAGGATTATTTTTTCCGGCTGATATTCTTTGACTATTTTATCCGCCACCGCCTGAATTTTTTCGTTGGTTATTTGAGTTTCCATAAATTTATATTAACATATTTCATAAAAACTGTCCATGCAATTATTTTACCATATCATACATCACCACCCGTTATATATATTATAATGTACGGATATATCTTTCAAAAAGAAATCCACCTCCCTCTCATCTCCAGCTTGGAAGTGATAATTGCCAGCGGACAATATAGCCTGTCAAAGAAAAATTAACCCCTCCACATGCCAATTCTTAACGATAAACTTTTTTAGCCGTATTTTTTATTTTAAGCCGTCAATTAATTTTTTATTGAAGCATCCCATTTTTTGTGCTCAAAAGTGTAATACGCAATCGGAAAAATAACTAGAGTGAGAAAAGTCGAAGCGGTTAGCCCAAAGATGAGCGCCCAAGCCAACCCCTCCCAAACCGGATCGGAAATAATTGTAAGAGAACCCAAAATTGCCGTAAGGGATGTGAGCATAATCGGAAGAAGCCTAATGCGCCCAGTTTCAACTAATGCCTCAAATAATGGGCGCTTCCTTTTTCTGAGCGGTTCAAGATATTCAAGATATATAACCGTATTCTTAACGGAAAGTCCAGCAAGCGCAATAACACCAATCATTGAAGTCGCATTGAAATATGTTCCCTTGATTGCATTTAAAATTGCAAAGCCGGGAAAAACACCGATTAACCCAAGCGGGATACTTATCATCAGAAGAAGCGGAATAAATAACGATTCTGATTTAGCCGCCAAAATAAAATAAATGAGAAAAATTGCCACCCCCATTGCTAAACCCAAATCGCGAAAAACTTCCAATGTCAACTTCCACTCGCCATCAATTTTAACAAAATAATGTTGACCGGTTTTTATGTTTTCATATTCCGCACCAAGTAAATTCCAAGAAACTAATTTTCCGTTTCCATCAGGCAACTTATACGAAAGAAGTTTGGGAAATAGATCAATAATCGCATAAACGACACTGCGATTTTTCATTTCTGCCGAAAGATAGGTGGTCGGACGACGATCATCGGATAGAATTGGTAAATCAGTTGCACCGTCTGTTTTTTCAATAAT
>DAIEIZ010000006.1 GCA_027351145.1 Candidatus Moraniibacteriota bacterium
GGCAGCTGTTGAGTGGCGGAGGTCTCTCAGTACTTTATCTTTCCATCTTTGCAGCGTTTAATTTTTACAATCTTATTGGCCAAGCCCCAGCCTTTTTTATAATGATGCTCATAACGGCTGCTGGAATTATTTTGAGCATTAGATATGATGCTATTTTGCTTATCATCGTTTCAACTTTGGGTGGTTTTTTCACTCCGTTTCTCATTTCAAATGGACAGAACAATGAGGTTGGATTGTTTTCCTATATTCTCATTCTGGATCTGGCAATTTTGGCGGTTTCTGTATTTAAGAAATGGAGATGGCTGAATATTTTGGGATTTATTGGTACAATGTTAGTTTTTTCAGCTTGGGCGGGAGAATTTTATCAAGCAGACAAATTGTTTATAACAATGCTTTTTTTGACGCTATTTTTTGTCACATATTCTATTTCCTCTTTGATTTATAACCTGGTTCAAAAAGAAAAATCATCCGGTATTGAGCAACTTCTGACAATGATGTCGGGCACTGTTTATTTTGCTGCCAGTTATGCAATTCTTAATCCCGATTATCATTCATTCATGGGGTTTTTTACGCTAATTTTGGCGATTTATTATCTTCTCTGGGCCTATTTGGTTAGCGCCTTAACTCCTGATGACGAAGGTTTGTATGTCTTCCTGGTCTTTTTTGCAGCGGGCTTCATAACTCTCGCTATTCCAATTCAATTTGAAGGGAGGATAATTACGATTGGATGGACAATTGAAGCAATTTTGCTAATGCTCCTTGGGGCAAAAACGGGGCGAAATATGATTAAAACATTTGGCGTTATCACTTTTGAATTGGCTTTTATCCGCATGCTATTTATCGATTCACAACATGGCGCAAACGACATGGTGCTGTTTAACAAGGTTATGCTAACTTATTTGGTTGTGATTATCATGGCTTATTGGGCTGCATACATCTTTCGTGTTTTGTCTGAGGAGGATGGCAGGGATAGTTTTTTGGCGCCTAAAAAATTAGTGGCCACTTTTCTTATTACGGCCAATTTTTTGACCGTTTATTCCATAAGTCAGGAAATCGGTTATTATTATGATCAGCAAATATGGGCGATTCAAGCTCGGACACAGGTGCATAATAACAGCCAAGTAATGAATACTCCTGTTTCTTCCTTGGCGGAGCGTAACAATAAAGTAGCTTATGAAAAAATGAATAAGCTTGAAAATAAGGGTAGTGTTTCACTTTCCTTGTTTTGGCTTTTCTATGGAATTATTTTGTTGCTGGTTGGATTTTTTGGTCGCATTAAAGGCGTGCGGGTTGGCGGTCTTTTGCTTTTCACTCTGGCGATTTTTAAGCTATTTTTCTATGACCTTTGGAGTATGGGTACGCTCTATCGTATTATCTCTTCAATGAGTTTGGGCGTAGTGCTTCTGGCAATTTCTTTTGTCTATCAGAAATATAAAGATAAAATCAAAGAGATAATTTAGCGAGAAAGGCAAGAGTAGCTCTGTTTGACTGCCTGTTTAAAGCATTATACAATTCAAAGTAGCTTTGAATAACTTTTATAATCTCAAATTTATGCTTACAGCCAAAGAATTACGCCAAAAATATTTGGATTTTTTCAAAGGGAAGGGTCATGCCATCATTCCTTCTGCACCGTTGGTGCCGGAAAATGATCCGACGACGCTGTTTACCGGATCGGGGATGCAGCCGATGATTAGCTATCTTATGGGCGAAAGTCATCCTCTTGGAAAACGGATTGCTGACTCGCAAAAAAGTTTTCGCTCAGGCGACATTGAAGATGTGGGTGATAATCGTCATACGACTTTTTTTGAGATGCTGGGCAATTGGTCACTGGGGGACTATTTCAAAAAGGAGCAGATTGCTTGGATGTTTGAATTTCTCACGAAAGAAATTGGACTGGATCCGAAAAATTTATACGTGACCGTTTTTCGTGGAGATGAAAGTCTCAATATTCCTCGTGATGATGAGTCGGTTGGAATTTGGAAAGAATTATTTCGTGGTGTTGGAATTGAAGCGCAAGATATTAACTTTGCGGAAAAAGATGGAATGCAAGACGGTCGAATTTTCTATTATCCTGTTGAGAAAAATTGGTGGAGTCGAGCGGGAGTGCCTGCGAATATGCCGATTGGCGAGCCGGGCGGACCGGACAGTGAAATGTTTTGGGATTTTGGCGCAGAACGCGGAATTCATGAAAATTCAGCTTGGAAAGACGAGCCATGTCATGTTAATTGCGATTGCGGACGGTTTATGGAAATCGGCAACAACGTGTTTATGGAATATCTCAAAACCGACAAAGGTTTTGAATTTTTGAAACAAAAAAACGTCGACTTTGGCGGCGGGCTGGAAAGAATTTTGGCGGCGCTCAACAACGATCCGGATATTTTTCTCACTGATATTTTTGAAAAAGCTAAAAGCGAAATTGAAAGATTGTCTGGCAAAAAATATAAAGACAATAAAGAAGCCTTTCGGGTTATTTTAGATCATTTGCGCGCGGCGACGTTTCTGATTGGTGATGGCGTTTTGCCATCGAATAAAGATCAGGGCTATTTCGTGAGACGGCTCATTCGTCGCGCTGTGCGTTTTGCGCATAAACTAGGAGTGCAAAATAATTTCTGCGGAGATGTGGCGAAGATTTTTATTTCTGATTATAAAAGCGAATATAGGATTTTAGAAACAGATCAAGATAAGATTGTGGCGGAACTTTCAAAAGAGGAAGATAAATTTCGAGAAACATTGGAAAAGGGTCTAAAGATTTTTGATAAAGCTATTGCGGCTACCTGGGATGATTTGGATAAACCATGGGATGAAAATACGCAAACATGGGACGTTAAAAAGTTAACCGGCAAACTTGTGTTCGATCTTTATTCTACTTATGGATTTCCAAAGGAGCTAATTATTGAAGAAGCAAATAAAAGAAATATGATAGTTTCCAATGAAGCGCTAGATGAATTTCAGAAGGAAGTTAAAAAGCATCAAGATCTTTCCAGGACCGCTTCCGAAGGCAAATTTAAGGGCGGTTTAGCTGATCATAGCGAAAAAACAACTCAGTTTCA
>DAIEIZ010000011.1 GCA_027351145.1 Candidatus Moraniibacteriota bacterium
CCATTGTGGAATATTCTCGACTGCAGCCACCCGTAGGTGTTTGGACAGTGTCTCAGTTCCAATGTTGGGGATCACGCTCTCACGCCCCCTACCCGTCATAGCCTTGGTAGTCCATTACACTACCAACTAGCTGATAGGACACAGGCCACTCCAAAAGCGATAAATCTTTACTCCGTAGAGCACATCATGTATTATTCCGGATTTCTCCGGATTATTCATGACTTTTGGGAATGTTCCTATGCATTACTAACCCGTTTGCCGAGGGTCTAACCCTCTCGACTTGCATGCCTTATCCACGCCGCCAGCGTTCATCCTGAGCCAGGATCAAACTCTCAAAAAATATCAGAAGCAAATCTGATTATATAAAAGAAAATAAATTCTTTTTATTTGAAATAGACTCGAATTTTTTGTCCAGTCGCTCGAAAGCGACAGGACCGGACTAATCGCAAAAAATTGCGATTAATTTTGTTTCTCTAAATCAAAAGGTAAGATTCAGAGAAACTATTCTATTTTTAAAGTTCACGCTTTCCATTCTTACGAACAAAAAACACATCTCTACGAACAAACACAATCATACGCAAAGATGTATTTTTTGACTCACCCTTTAATTTTAAAAGTTTTATTGAGTATTATTTAATGCCTTGTTTGGTTTTAAATAATTATACCTGGAACTCAACTGTCTTTAGACATTGTAGAGCTCTTTTTGAAACCTGTCAAGAGGTGAATTTTCAACCTCCCTAAGCGTTGGATAAAGTCGAGTTTTCTAGCTTAACAAGCCATATTTCATTACCTTCCAAGCGCATATCAACTTCTTTTGCTTTTTCCTTGTTTTCTGCTAATGTAGATTTAACATAATTCACATATTCCGTCAGAAGATCAACTTTTTCCATTAAAACATCCGAAAACCTCAAGAGCACCCTTCACATTTCCAGGCACAGCATCAAAATACCGCTTCACCCATTAAGTGTTCACATCGAAATGTTTTCCAACTTCTTCTATTGATTTTTATTTTCTTCGTTTATAATCATATTTTAGCACTTCTAAAATCACCATCAAACTTCCATTTCATTACCCTTGCAAATCTTGGCATATTCCAGCGCGCTAGGCCGAATTTTTCGCTCCATAGTTTTATAGTCAACTTCAATCAGTCCGAAGCGAGGCCAAAAACCACGAACCTCCGGAAATTCAAAATTATCCAAAAGCGACCAATGCAAATAACCTCGCACATCCGCGCCTTCCTGAATAGCCACGTGCATAAGGCACAAATGATCTTTGATAAATTCAGTGCGTCGCGAATCATCCGCGTCAGCTATTCCGTTTTCCGTAATATAAACTGGCAAATCATATTTTTTCAAACTCAAGAGAACATGATAAATCCCTCCGGGACAAATTTCCCAACCCAAATCATTTCGATTGCCTGAATCAAGCTTCTTTCTTTTCCACGTAATCAGATGGCGAGAATAATAATTACAACCGATAAATGTGCAATGTGGGATTGCTTTTCGAAGAAAAAATTTACTAAAAAATTCAATAACAGAGGTGATTAAAAAATTTAGTCCCGGAAAAATTCTAGCGTCATAGTGAGTAATGCTATTGGCGACTCCAACCTCTGCTTTTGGATCAATCTCTTTGATTGCCTCAACTGCTCTCTCAAATGCTGAGAACAAATTGAAAAATCCTCGCAAGAAATTGATGATTCCTTTTTTTCCCGGCGGTTGCGATCCGCGATAATAGCCAAAACTAATGCTCACATTTGGCTCATTCACCACTACCCAAAATCTCACCAAATCTCTATATTCTCCTGCTATTTTTTCTACGAATCTGGAAAAATAATCTGCTGATTTTTTGTTTGTCCAGCCACCCAGATCGTTAAACCAAATCGGTTCAGTCCAATGCCAAAGCGTTACAAATGGCTCCATTCCGCGGTCCCTCAGCGCTTGCAAAACTTGGCGATAATGTTCAATTTCTCGTTCATCAAATTTACCTTCTTCCGGTTCAACTCGCGACCATTCAATGGAAAAACGATGCGCATTATGACCTAAAGATTTCGCCAGATCAAAATCTTCTTCAAAGCGATTATAGTGATCGCAAGCGCGACCGGAAACATAATTTTTCGGATCAAACATTTCCGGAAATTTTTTTTGTTGCCAATCTGCCCATTTATCTTTTGCTTCTTTGGCCAAGCGCTTGGCATTATTTTTCTCCCACTGCGTCCAATCATTGTTCATTCCACCTTCAACCTGATGCGCCGCAGTTGCCGCGCCCCATAAAAATCCTTTGGGAAATTTTAATTTCTCGGTTTGCATTTATTTTTTTACGATTTTCTCCAAACCTCCCGGCATCCATTTTCTCAAAACTTCCGGCACCGTTACCGATCCGTCTTCATTTTGATAGTTTTCCAAAATGGCAATCAGCGGCCGCACGGATGGCAGAGCGGTATTATTGAGAAGGTAGGCAAATTTTTTGTTTCCGTTATTATCTTTGTATTTCACATTGAGCCTTCTGGCTTGCCAATCAACAAAATTTGAGGCTGATCCGGTTTCACCCCAACGATCCAGCCCCGGCATCCAAGCTTCCAAATCAAATGCGCGATATTTTCCCGGCGCCATATCTCCTGTGCAAATTTGCAACTTACGATATGGCAAACCAAGCTCTTGATGCATTTCTTCTGAAATTGCGACCATTTCTTCTTGCAATTTAGTTGCCGCGTCAATGTCAGCCGTAGAAACAACTACTTGCTCAACTTTGAAAAATTCATGCACGCGATAGAGTCCCTTATTATCTTTGCCATAATCCCCAATCTCACTGCGATAGCACGGAGAAAATCCGCAAACTCTGATTGGCAATCTTGCCTCATCAAGTATTTCATCAGAAAAATAGGCCAACAGCGATGGCTCGGCCGTACCAACCAAAAATTTCTTTTCTTTTGAATCCGCACCGTCCATTTCTTTGTCGCGCGTGGCAATTTGATAGATATTGTCCGACGCACTGTCGTAGTCAGCGCCTTTGAAATATCCACTGCCAAACAAAGCAAAACTTTTGATGAGCGTCGGCGGAATAATTGGCGCGTAACCTTTTTCCACCATTTTATTAAGCGCATACATCATGAGAGCCATCACGAGTAACGACCCTTCATTTTTCAGATAATATCCCCGATACCCAGAAACTTTCGCTCCTTTTTCAAAATCAATGATATCTAAATTTTCCGCAAGCTCTATGTGCGTTTTGGGTTTAAAAGTGAACTCACGAATCTTGCCTTTACGGTAAATTTCAACATTTCCGCCATCATCTTTTCCAACCGGCGTATCATCTGACGGAATTGTTGGCACTTGCACCATAAGCACTTCAAACTGTTTTTTCAGCTGGGCATATTCCGGTTCGGCTTTGGCCATTTTTTCTTTCACCGCTTTTCCTTGCTCAATCGCTACTTTCCGGTCATCATCAGTTTTGCTCAATTGCATGAGTTCATTCAGTTTATTTTTCTCCGCGCTCAAAAGTTCAATATACTGCAAAGACTCAACGCGCTTTTTATCCACCTCCAAAAGCTCGTCAAGATCGAGCTTAATGTTTTTATTCTTAATCACTTCCTTAATTTTATCCGCATTCTCGCGGATGAATTTGATGTCTAACATATAATTAAATTACTAAATCGTTATATTTGCTAAATTATTTGAAAAATACAAAATTATTCCCCCAAAGGGGAGATAGAAAAAGATGTTGAGAATTGATAAAATCCCTTATTCATAACTAAAATCACTATATCATGGGTTTTAAAAAATATAAAGTTCGCCTTACCCTGCCCAATAATTATTGACAAACAGCATCACATCGAGTGCCAAAAAGAGCGTCGAGGCGAAAATCCAACCTAGCTGAAATGTTCGATTTTTGACTGATGCCAGAAGAATAAACATGGGGAAAAGCACCAAGCTGTAGCGTCCGATGCTCATGAGTGTTCCTGATGTCAAAGCTGAAAGAACAGTAAGCGACATAAAAATGGCATAGAGCAAGGATAACTTCCGATACACAAGATACACCACAGAAATAATCATCACTGTGAAAAATGCATCAATCGCAAAATTAACAATCGCTGGGTGACTGAAAAACAGAAAGTGATCAGGATTCAAGCGAAATGATCGACCCCAGACACTTTCTAGCTTGAAAAATAAAAACAGATCATGAAACCTGATCTCGCTATAAATAAAAAATCCGGCTGTCGCAATCGGCGTTAAAAAAACTGGGAGTATTTTTGTTGAAAAAATGCTTTTCCAACCATAGGTTTCCCAAATTTTCCAAAAAATTGGAAGCGCCAAAAAAATTCCATTGCTATGCGCCAGAGCACCAAAAAAAGCAAACAGTCCCGCCAACCAAAAATTCTTCTTGAATGCATAATAAAAAGTAGCCAGTGTCAAAAAAAGAAATACTGATTCGGTATAAACAATATTAAAGAAAAAAGCGGTTGGAAAAACCAACATGAAAATTATCGGCAACTCCGGATCAATCTCCGGATGGAATTCCTTCATGAACCGATAGAAATAGGCGCACGCTAAAAACAAAAAGGTCATGCTAATGAACCATCCAGCCAAAACAAAATGACCCAAAAGAATTGTTCCGACAATTTTCATGAGCGCCGGATAGAGCGGGAAAAAAGCCACATTGGAAAGCAAGTTATCTGTCTTGAGATAATAGCCATTATTCACGATATCCAAATACCAAAAAGAATCCCAGCGATTATGCATGCTGACAAAATCCCAGCTTTGAGTTGTCGGAAAACTCTCCGGCATAATCCAGGTATAAGCGGTGTCCGGATTCAGATTAAACCGGTTTAGTGCCACAAACCCGAAAACATTCACAGCGACAAGCCATACTGCAATGAGCGTCAATATTTTTTTCATTTTCTTAGCTTTGACGATTTATATCTCTCCGGAGCATAACTTTTCAACCTTACAATTCTTGACTGCAATTTAAATTTTTTTAATTTTTTCCTGAGTTCAATCAAATCCGCCTCTTGATCATATCCCAGCGCAATCACATCCGGTCGATATTGGTTGATCACGGAATATTTATCCTCCAAATCACCCAAAATCACTTCGTCGGCCAGTCCACTTTTCTTCACCGCCTCCAATCGCTCATCCTCACTGTTTTTCGTCCACTCGCCTTTGACTCGAAGTACGGTCTCATCTCTCGCAGTTACCACAATCAGATATTCCCCCGACGCTTTCGCTTGCGTGAGATAACTTTTATGTCCTTCATGGAAAATATCAAACGTCCCAAACGCCATTACTCTTTTCATATTTTAAAATCCCAATTTACCAATTACTCTTTGCAACGCCAAAAGTCCAATTTCCAAAAATTCACCAGTGATATTCCCGCTTTTTATCGGTTGAGTTGTATTTACTGTCAATATTCGCCACCTTCTCAAAAAAAGTTTCTGCCAACCAACGACTGTTGCTGCCTCATTTTCCTGTTTCTGCGTGAAGAACAAAGTTTCTCATTGACGGAAAAATCACCGTCTCGCGGATGGATTTGTTCATCAGAAACGAAAACAACCGCTCACTCATTCCAAAACCAAATGCCGGAGGCATGCCATATTCCAATGCTTCTACAAAATCTTCATCCATCATTTGCGCCTCAGCATCTCCCGCTTCGCGCGCCTTCATTTGCTCCAGAAAACGATTTTTTTGATCAATCGGATCATTTAGTTCGGAAAAAGCATTACACAACTCACTTTTTCCCGCTACAATTTGAAAGCGTAAAGTTTTTTTGGGATTTTTTGGATCCAATTTCGCAAGTGGCGAAACTTCCAACGGATGCCCGACTAAAAAACACGGTTGAATCAATTTTTGCCGAACAGTTTTTTTGTAGAGCAGATCAATCATTCGACCTTTCGAATAACCCGGTTCGTATTTAATTTTTAATTCATCCGCCCTTTTCTTCAAATTTTCAACCGTCAATTCGTCATTCAAATCCAATCCGGTTTCTTTTTTAAATTCCGTGAAATAGTCGATAATCGGAAATTTCTTGCTCCAGTCGATTTTATTTTCTTCATATTCCGTAACAAGTCCATTTGCAACTTTTTCCACTATTTCCCGATACATTTTTTCGCAGAATTCCATTCCTTTTTGAAAATCCCAATAACTGGCATAAAATTCCATATGATCAAATTCTTGCAAGTGGTCGCGGTCCATTCCTTCATTGCGAAAAACCCGTCCAATCTCAAAAACCCGCTCGTAGCCTCCCACAAGCAGTCTTTTGAGTGGTAGCTCCAGGGAGATTCTAAGGTAGAAGTCTTGATCTAGAGCATTGTAGTGCGTCACAAACGGTTGCGCATCCGCTCCACCCGGCGTGTGCTCCAAAACCGATGTTTGCACTTCCAAAAAGTTTTCCGCCATCAATGCCCCGCGAATAGTTTGCCAAAAAACGTTTTTCTTTCTAAACAACTCTCGCGTTTCAATATTTATCATTAAATCCAAATATCTTTTTCGCAAAAGCGCTTCTTCATCTTTTAGACCAAAATATTCGCTCGGAATCGGTCGGATATTTTTGGAAAGCACTTTCCAATCATGCACTTCCAAAGTTTTTTCATTTTGTTTAGTCAAAAATAATTTTCCCAACACTTGGACAAAATCTCCGATTTCGATATTTTTGGCAAATAGTTTATACTTTTCCTCGTTCATATTCCTTTTGTTCAAAAAAATCTGAATCTTTCCGGTGCCATCTTCAATATGCGCAAAAGTCGATCCGCCCATCGGTCGATTAGATTTCACTCGACCAAGCAAAGTTATGTCGCTCTGGCCTTCGGTGGACAATTCCCCGAAACGCTCCAGCGCTTCCCTATTCGTCATCGACCGTTCACATTTCTCCGGATAGGCTTCCATTCCAAATTCCCGGATATTTTTCAGTTTTTCCAGTTTTGTTTCCAAAATATCTTCACGCATAGTATGGTGTTTTAGTTTTTTATAACACATTAACTCTAGCGCATTTGGCGCAAATTAGCAATTTTTTTGGGAAAAATAAAAAACAAACCTCGATTAGTCCATGTCAGATAAACTCCATATAGTATCCTCTTATATCTTTCAGAATAAACTTTTTATCTTTATTCCTATCATTTCGCATTCCACGCATATCAACAGGCAAAATAGCCGTCCTTATCTAAAAATCCATCACCACAAACTACCAAAGATTTAATCCAGCTCTTTGTTTGAGTTATTTTGTTCATACCTCTCTCGCCTCATCTTCCATAACTTTTCTCTGCTCGCTTAATAAGTGGACCTTGTAATTAGGATACATTTTTTGCAATGGCTCTTTTAGGGAGCTAAAAACATCATTTAAGAAAACATGCTTAATACCGTCTTTTTTCAGTTCTTCCTTGAAACCGGAAGTAACGACAGCTATCCCATCCTTATAGGCTGTTCCCCCGGCTGTTCCCAATGCCGCTCCCAAAGCAGCCTTAAGTTCGTTGCTTATTTCAAAACTTGCAGAGTAAAATTCCTTATTTGGATCAATGCCATTATCAAGCAATGCCATTAGCTTGTCCAACTGATTATCCTTGGAGATTCCATGCGCGTCAAAATATGCGCCAATTTCCGGATCAACTTTTTTATAGAGCTTTCCATCCGGCAACTCGCCCTTTCCCACTAAAAACATATCGTCGGAAATAGCGCTCCTGCTTCTTGATCGCAATATTTTTCCATACTCTCTTTTCATCGTTTTTTGCATGGCTTCTCTTGACTCCTTTTCATTATCATTCGATTCGAATTCTTTCTTTCCATTTAAGCCAGCAAGGATATCCCTCGCTTTCTGTTCGTCATCTGTCATTTGCTTACTACGAAAAGATTCAAAAGCTAGTTTGTATTGTAAATTCCCGAGCACTTTTTGATCGATTTCCTTGCCAAGTTTAAAATTAAATTCTTGCCCGGGATTTTTTTTCTGAAATTCCTCATAAGCGCTTTTCAATTTACCCAAAACAAGTTGCTCTTCATTGCTTAGTCCGTCAAAGTTTTTTTCTCCTTTTACATACCTAGAAACTTTTGCCACTGTTTCCTGCAAGCGTTGCGAAAAAACCGCCTTCTTATCATCCGGAAGTTTGGCATACAATTTTGCATACATTTCATCCTTATCCTGCTCTCTCGCGAACTCTTTCAAACGGATCGCTTCGACGATTTTTTTCCGTCTATCCAGCTCCGTTTTCTGCATTTCCGGATCAGCCAATATTGCACCCCCTGCCAACATCTCTTCGACCAACTCACTTGGCATATTGGCATACTGTGGCGGAATTGTTATTTTTTCTTGCTGTGATTTTTTTTGCATCTCTGCAATTTCCTCTGGCGTAAGTTGTGGTTGTGAAGAATTTTCAGCTTTCATAAATTTAATAAATATAACTTTTTAACATGACTTATTTTTATCTGTATCGAAAACTTTGAAAAATTCATCTCGCAGTTTTCGCACTTCTTCTGATCTAAAATATTCCCCATATTCATTGCCAAAGTTTTCCACATCTTTCCAATATCTTTTCTTCGCCTCATCCCATTTTTGTCGCGACTCGCTTTCTTCGTCCCGGGAATACTCCAATCCATTCTCTTGACACCAGTCAGGATAAGCGCCTGGCGACTCCGGTCGTTTAATATATTCCTTATTATGTCTTATACACCACTCCTTCGTGGGAACAATTCTCATATCATATCGATACATTCCAACTCCTTTTGTTTTTATTGGCCAATCTTCTTTGCGACTATTCAGCACGACATTTCCCATACCGGGCAAATCCACTTTTCCAAATTGTTCTAAATTTTCGTCTACCTGTTCTTTAAATTTACAAAACTTAGGATTTTCTTCTTGTGCATAAAAAGTTAAATATGGTTCTGAATAACCAATATCTGAAGTATCTCCATTTTTATCCACTTCGTGACCTCCACAGCCTTCTCTCGTCTTTAAAAATGGTAACTTGTTTAATTTTTGACATACTGCTCGGATATCTCTATCAATAATTTCAGGAAATTCTTCTGAATCAATTCCGGTCATATTAAACAAATCGCTTTTTTGCTTTTCAAAATATCCATTAAGCGATTTAACGATTTCTTCTTCAGGCATGTCTGCATCCTCCCCATTGGGAAAAACATCCTTTCGGGTAGGAGATTCCAATCCCTCATTTTTCCAAAAATCTTTCCAATTTATAGCCAACAGCTTTTCTTTAATTTCCGCTATTCGCATATTATCCATCGCCTCTTGATTATCCCTATTCTCCTGCAACAATTGCTCTGCCTTCCCATAATCAGTTCCACTTGGCTCTCCTTCTTCTTCTTTTCTTTCCACTTTTAAATTAATCGCGCCCCTTCTGATTTCGTGCGCCTCATCATATGCTTCTTTAAAATTATTTCTTTCCGACACAGTGTTATTTTTTTAATTTTATATCCTAATTTTAAAGCATTTAATGAAAATCAGCAAACACCAAAATTTAGCCCCAAATCAAACAAAACAAAAGATGCTCAATGGCATCTTTTGTTTTTTCTTTTTCCAAAAAACCTCCTATTGCCCGCTACAGTCCTTTGTGCCTTGCTGTCTTTTGCAACCGTCGAAGCAAACTAAATCCTTGCAAGTGCGAGCTGCGCAATATGGGTCATCCGGTTGGCAGGTATAGCTAGGGTTGGTTGTAGTTTCCTTGGCTTTACCAACAACTACTTTAGCTCCTGCAGTTTTGGAACAACTGCTTCCCTGAACCTTCACACTGGG
>DAIEIZ010000049.1 GCA_027351145.1 Candidatus Moraniibacteriota bacterium
CGTGTAATAGAAAAGTGCAAAAAATGTTCCAATAATTAAAAATGGAGCGAAAGGCAGTTGACTTTTCATTTTTTTCTTCTTAAGTGCTATAAGAATTATACCATAAACAGCCCCGATTGCAAAAGACAGAAAAAGCCCCAAGAGAATTTTTGGCCAACCCAAAATAAGCCCAAGCAGAATAACCAGATAGGCATCGCCCATTCCCATCCATTTTTCTTTTGAAAAGAACGAGAGGCAAAAGAAAAACAGAAATGCGCCACTGCCCGCCAAGAGACCGGAAACCAACATGCGATCCCAAAGACTGGGAAATTTTTGCCCAAAATCAAGATAAAAATTGAAAACTAAAGCTAAAATGATGGCCGGCCAAAGGACAATATTGGGAATTTCCATGTACAAAATGTCGTAAATAAAAATTACCAACAGAGCACCAGCGAGGGCAAGCAAAACGCCGGTAATTACCCAGGTAGCCGGATTTTCCAAAATGAAATATTGGTTCGCCAAAAGTGCGAAAACAACGCCAGTGAGCAGTTCCACCGCAGGATATTGCCAAGAAATTTTCTCACCACAATCACGACAACGAAACTTCAAAAGCACAAAACTCAAAACGGGAATATTATCATACCAGCGAATGGTTTTTTTGCAATGACGGCAATGCGAGCGCCCCAAAATCGTCTCCGCCGTGCGAATACGATAGACAACGACATTGAGAAAACTTCCAATAATGAGACCGAAAAGAAAAAAAATGATAAGCATAAAAAATTATTTTATTTTCTATTTTTTAATTCGTAAGAAGAACCTTTCTTTCCAGAAATCTGATGCGCTTGTCATGATCATCCAGCGTCTCCTCCTGCTCTTTTAATTCAAAACGATATGGCACATTATCCTGGCGAAGTTTCAGATCCTCCTGTCCTCTTTCCAAGACATCCAGTTTAATATTAATCTTTTTCAATTCTTCATGCACAACTTCGAATTTTTTATCAATGCCTTCGAATTTCTTGTCGATGCCTTCGAATTTTTTGTCAATACTTTCGAATTTTTTATCAATGCCTTCGAATTTTTTGTCAATGCCTTCGAATTTTTTGTCAATGCCTTCGAATTTTTTGCTAAATTTATTATCCATACTTTCAAATCCTTTTTGAATCATGATCGCCAATTCATCGATTGTTGTTTCTTTAATTTTTTTCATATGCCTAAGCTTTATTTTATTATTTTTTCTACATTCTAAATATACCACAAATCCCTAAACGGCGCAAAAATGGCAGCTAAAATCATTGACCACTTTTCTGGTGATCAATTCTTCATTAAAGCACAAGGTATTGATTGTGACTTTTTTCATCTACATTAAAAAATAATCACAGGCAAGTCTTTTGTTAAATTTACACTACCTCATAACACATTGTCGCATAATATATCCAAAAATCAAAAGGAGCAGACCGCATAGCCTACTCCCCTTAAGAATTCGCTTGATTTACTAATGCAAATTAAGCTTCAACATATGTACATCCAGCCTCGGTACAAGTGGCGGTCACAGTTCCCGCAGACCCATTATCGCAAACTATTGTAAGAGCATACAACCCATCACCAGGAGAAGTATTGGTCCAAACGATATTTCTAATAGTGGTGCACGTCTTTGGCGTCAGCACAGGGTATGTTGATGTAACAGTTGGACAAACAAGGTTGCCAGTAGTATTGAATGAGGCAGCTGTAGGCGTATTAATGGTTTGCGGAATATCTTCACACATTGCAAAAGCTGGAATCAAGCTGGTTATGCCCGCCTTGAAAGCAGCAGCCTTTGCTTTCTGTCTCGCAGCATTCAAGCTAACCAACACGATCGACGCTAAAATGCCGATAATCGCGATCACGATCAAAAGTTCGATCAGTGTAAAACCTTTCAATTTTTTATTTATCATAAATTCACCTCTCTTTCTAGCCAGCTTCATAACTATCAACATGGATACTTTGAAGCTTTATTCATCCTCCGAACCTAAACCAAATCAATGCTATCTGGATTTGGCAGAATCGTCTCCTATTTAAATCCAACTATTATTTTCTTTATGGACAATTTGCAAAATCAACGTTTGTATTTGTAATTGACGCTCCCGTACAACCGGCAGAAACCACAGTGGCATCAGATGGCGTCACTGCGACAGGATCAAAACTCCCCGCACCATCACAAATATTGTTCGTATCGTAATTTGGTACAGAAACAGATGGCGGAGGAACAATTGTTGTCGTATCTCCGGCATCACTACTACATTCACTGACATAAGCAGACTTCAAACTAGACGCTCCAGACTTGAAATCAGCTTGTCTAGCCTTAACTCGAGCATTATTCAAACTAACAAGCACAATTGATGCCAAAATTCCGATAATCGCGATCACGATCAAAAGTTCGATCAATGTGAAACCATGTCTGCCGCTAGGCATGATTTTTTTGTTTTTATTTTTCATATTTCACCCGCCTTTCTAATTTAAGAAGTAGGAAGAAAGAAGTAGGAAGCAAGCTTCTTCAGTTCTTTTTTTCTCCATCTTTTAATTTTAAATTATTACCTTTAATCAGGCCATTTATCAATTTGTGTGTCAAAACTGAATTTTCTGCAATTTCCTTAAATTTTTCATTATCTATATACCTCAAGTCTCTTGCTATCAATAATTGACTTTGCAATTCTGTAGTTGAGCCTAGAGCCATAAAATAAAATTGATTTTTGTCCTTAAACGTACTCCGGCTAAAACCCTCAGCAATATTGGAAACAATTGAAACTGAACGTCTTTTTATCTGATTAGTCAGGCCAAAAATTTCACTCTTTGGAAAATTTTCAGTAATTTTATAGATAGCAAGCACCAGCTTGTGACCCTCTCTCCAAGCGACTAAATCAGTGAACTTTTCAATCTTCTTATTCCCCATCTTTTCTCCTTCTTCTTACTTCTTACTTCATGTTTCTTGCTTCTTAATGGATCTGTCCTGCAATATTATAAATCGGCATGAGAACTCCCACAGCCATAAAACCTACGCCAAGTCCAATCAGAATCATAAGAACCGGCTCAATCAGTGTTGACATATTTTTCGCCATCAACTCAACCTCTTGACCATAAAATTTAGTGATGTGCCCAAGCACGGAGTCAATCTGACCGGAATCCTCTCCGATCTTGATCATGTGCGATACCATTGGCGGAAAAAGCGGACTTCTGCGCAAAACATCGCTCATCGCCTCCCCCCTTTTCACACTATCCGCTGTACGCAAGAGAAGCTCCGTGTAGGAAGAATTGCCAATTACAGCGCTCACGATTGTCAAAGCTTTAATGATCGGGATGCCTCCAGCCAAAAGCACTGCCAGGTTTTCCGAAAACCGGGTGATATAGACATAGCGAAACAACGTTCCCATGATTGGCAATTTCAATTTTATCAAGTCCCACTCCTTTTTTCCTTCCGGCGTATTGACATAGTAAGCAATGCCGGCAATAACGCCGAAAATAAGCACAAGCACCGCCCACCAATAGCTGACCATGAAATCTCCTGTTTTGATGAGGATATTCGTGTACCATGGCACAGCCGCATCCAGCTCCTTAATCATAATGGTCAATTTGGGAATAATAAGTGTGATAACCAAAAAGCCGATGATGAAAAACACCACCAGGATTATTGCCGGATAGAGCATGGCGGATTTCACTTTATTGCTCAGATTGTAGTTTTTTTCAATATTATCCGCCACATATTCAATGGATTTTTTCAAGTTTCCTGAAGCCTCACCGGCCTTGATAATATTGATAATCAGATTGGAAAAAATTTCTTTGTGTTTAGCGAGGGCATCAGAAAGTGGCACACCATCTTCAATGTCCTTCATTGCCTCAGCCAAAATTATTTTTAAAAAACTGCTTGTCGTTTGCTCTCCAATGGCTGTGAGAGCCACCACAATCGGCACCCTGGCTTCAATCAAAATCGCTAGCTGACGAAAAAAGATCACCAACTCCTTGCTGGTTACTTTGTCAAAATATTGAGCAAATACTTTTTTGACTGAACTGCCGACTTCTTCCTCAAGACTAATTGGGAAAAGTTCATTTTTTTGCAAAACAGCTGCGGCCAAATCTCGATTTGCCGCACTAATATACCCCGAACTCACTTCTCCTGTTTTTTTCTTGGCTTTAAATTTAAACTTCATATTTTTGCACCTTCAATCATTTTTTTATATTTATTTTAGAAATTTCTCAAGTCGCGCAAGCAAACATAATTTACTTTTTTTATTATACCACTATTTTTAAAAAATAGTAAATGATTTCTCAACATGCTACCTAAAATTTCAACAACTAATACCGAAGCAGTGTTTCAAAATTTTTCGCGTCACGAGCATAGGCCGTGGCAACTTCAAGAGAAACCAAACCGCGCCTAACCAAATCCGCCAATGATCTGTCCATCGTTATCATTCCCTCTCGCGAACTGGTTTCAATCACATTGCCGATTTGATAACTTTTATTCTCTCTAATTAAATTTTCCACCGCATGATTTTTAATCATAATTTCCACTGCCGGAACCCTTCCTTCATCAATGCGAGGAATTAGGCGTTGCGACACCACCGCCAAAAGCACGCTGGCCAGCTGCGCTCGCACTTGATTTTGCTGATGAGCCGGAAAAACATCCACAATTCGATCAACTGTTTGAGGAGCATCATTAGTGTGAAGTGTCCCGAAAATCAAGTGCCCCGTTTCCGCGGCCGTCATCGCGGCAGCAATTGTATCCAGATCCCGGAGCTCGCCGATAAGCACCACGTTAGCATCCTCTCGAAACAGCCCCTTGAGCGCCAGCTGGAATGACTGCGTATCTTGAAATACCTCCCGCTGATTGACAATTGAACGATCCTGCTCATAGATATATTCAATCGGATCTTCAATTGTCAATATATGCTTTTCTTGGTTATGGTTAATGTCATCAATCATTGCCGCCAAAGTCGTTGATTTTCCATGTCCCACCGGTCCCACCATCAAAAACAATCCTTGAGAAACACGAGTAAAATCATAGAGGGTTTCCGGCACGCCCAATTCTTCCAGTGTTTTTATCACGCTTGAAATCAAGCGGAAAGCAATGCTTGTGTATCCCTGTTGGAAAAAAGCATTTACTCGAAAACGCACCTTATCCTCAAAATTATAGGATAAGTCGACCTGCCCTTCTTTTTCAAGTTGTTTTTGTTTTTCCTCGCTCAAAATGACCTCGCAAATTCCGCGCGTAACCTCAGGTGCAATAATTTCGTCTTGATTAAGAGAAATCAATTTTCCATCAATACGATAAGTCGGGTAACGCCCGACCACCAGATGCAAATCAGACGCTCCGCGTTGAGCAGCAATTCTTAGCAAATTTTTTATCTTTTGTTCAACTCGTAACATAATTTTAGGCACTGCCAAGCAGTGAATTTATTTTTTTCAAAACCTCTGATGGCGTGAAGTGGGATTTAATCAGATAATCTTTCGCTCCCAAGTCCAGCCCCCTGTCAATTTCCGCCTTTTGGCTCAAATTAGTAAGCAGAATGACCGGAATATTTTTCAATTGTTCATTTCCCCTGATGCGTTCCAAAACTTCCAATCCGCCAAGATAGGGCATAATAATATCCAACAGGATCAAATCGGGAATTTGTTTTTCCTCTTGCAATTTCTTTAAAGCATCCAATCCATTATTCGCCCCGACCACGTCAAAACCGGACTGCGTGAGTTTTGTGTGATAGATATCCATCACAAAATAGTCATCCTCGATAATCATGATCAATTTTTTCTTCTCTTCCATAGTGTTATAAATTAAAAAAAAAAATAAATTTACCTTATTGCTGTGAATCAGTCATTTTCCTCGGTCAGCGTGGTGAAATTGCATTCCGTTACCCGTTCCACTTCTTCAATTGTCGTCAATCCTTGGATAATTTTCAATATTCCATCTTGCTCAATCGTGATAACTCCCATGCGATCACGTTCTTTTTTGATTAACTCTTCACTGCCTCTTTTTTCAATAATGATATTTTTAATTTCTTCTGTCACCGGCACAGCTTCATAGATTGCCACGCGTCCCTTGAGTCCCGTTCCGTTGCAAGCATCACATCCCGCTCCGTGATAAAATTTAACCCCATTGGCCAAATTTATACCATAATTCTCCAATTCTTTTTTTGAAATATTTTTAATTTTTTCCATTATCTCGCTGCTAACCACAGAAGAAACTGTGATTTCATTTTTGCACTTTTCGCAGATTCGCCGCACCAACCTCTGCGCAATTACCATGCGCAACGATGAGGAAAGCAAGAATGGCTCGATTTTCATGTCAATAAGCCGGGGAATTGCGCCGATAGCCGTGTTGGTATGTAAAGTGGAAAACATCAAATGCCCCGTAAGCGCGGCATGCACAGCAAGTTCAGCTGTTTCGGCGTCTCGAATTTCTCCCACCATAATCACATTGGGATCTTGACGCAAAACCGTACGTAGCCCGGAAGCAAAAGTATAACCAATCTCCGGCTTAATCTGACTCTGGTTCAAACCTTCAATGAAATATTCTACCGGATCCTCAAGTGTAATAATGTTGCGTTCTTCGTTATTTAATATCTTCAAAAGAGTGTATAACGTGGTTGATTTTCCACTGCCAGTCGGACCGGTCATGAGAATCATCCCATAGGTTTCCTGAATCGCCATACCAATATCATGCTTAGCCATCCCCACAAGGCCAAGATTGTCAATACTGCTTGTTCCACTATCTTTGTCCAAAATTCTCATCACAATTTTCTCTCCGCCAACTACCGGCAAAGAAGAAACGCGAAAGTCAATGTCCTTTTTATTAAAGTTCAGTCGAAACCGCCCATCCTGCGGCTTTCTCTTTTCATCTATCTTCAAATTGGCCAAAATCTTTATGCGAGAAATCACTACCGGACCAATTTCAATCGGAAAAATCAAGCTAACATGCAACACGCCATCCACTCGAAAACGCACGCGATAATCCTTGTCCATCGGTTCAATATGAATATCACTGGCTTTTCCCTCCACCGCATGGCTGATAACCACTTCGACTAATTTTGTAACCGGAGCATCCTTCAGAACTTCCGCTTCTTTTTTTTCCCCCGCAACGATGCTGCTGGCATCTTCAATCGCCAATTGGTCTTTCTCATCCTCAAATGAATCAACAGCCTCTTTTAGCGCCTCATTTGTTTCATTATAGAAAGCAAACAAATCGGAAAAAACTTTTTGTGTTACTGCATAGGTCTCAATCCGCATCCTTTCTTTTTCCGCCACAAAATTTAGCGTGTTCAGTGCCTGTGCATCTTCCGGATCAGACATTGCAACCTTCAAAACATCCCCCTCCCTGCCGAAAACCATCATTCCGTATTTTTCCGCCACTTCTTTGGGAATCATATTAACAAGACTGCCAGCAACCGTTTTTGGCGCTTCACGCAAAATATTCTGTCGGAGTCCCTGCCCGGCAACCGATCCATCCCCCACCTCTTCTTTTTTACCATCATCTTCTTTCAAAACCATTACTTTGCAATGATAAAAGGGTTATTGCCTCTTTTTTGTCCCGGCTCTACATTATTAACATCAACATTTCGACTGGCTCTTATCTTGTCGATAACTTGCGTGTCAAAATTTCCAGTTGAAAAAACATCATTTCCCAGATCGGCGGCTGTAAGCCTCTTTGGCTCACTAAAATAGTTAAACTCAAGAGTCATATCGGCCTGCAAAGAATTGCTCACTTCTTGATTTTCCGTCATCAATGTTTTTATCTCAAGACCGGAAATATTATTAAATCTTTTCAATTTCTGAATTTTTGCCAACAATAGTTTTATATTAGCATAATCACCAACGACCGAAAGTTTTACTTTTAATTTCTTTGGATCCAGCTTAGGCTCCACTGGTGCTGAAACAGTTCCTGCGACCGGATCGGCAACCGGAGGAGCGACTGAAAGCGTGCTTACATCTGCCGCACTAGCTGTTTCCGTATCTTCGGCAACAGAGATTCCCAACACTGCTAGCGCACTGTTAGTTGCTTGGGAATTTAAATTTTCAATAATTTTTTCCTCTTCTTTGTTTTTTGGAATATAGTCAAAAACAATCGAATTTTGCATGGCATTCGCATCCAAATCAGCTCCTAGTTTTTTTACATTATTAACATTAGTGTCAAGCTTTTCCATTAGCAGCTTTTGATCAGCCATTTTTTGACGTTTATCGCTAATGCCATCTACTCCAAAATAGGCCGGATAGATATACCAAATTACCATAATGATAATTATGACAATTAACGACGGAGCTAGTAGTATTTTTATTTTCATATTTTTTTATTTAATCGTTAAGACCACCGGAAAATTAATCATTTTCCTAGTCGCGTCAATTTTGGTTTCTCCGGCCAAAACAAAGGAAAAATAATCATCCCCCTTAAAACTCAAAATCTGCTTGGCCACAGTGTCATAACTGTCAGCATAACAATCAATTTTAATTGATTTAGTCTGTGCGTCATAGGAATAAGAGTTAAGATAAACTCCCGCAATCATCACATCTTCAATATTCGCAAGATCCTTGCCATTATCCCTTTCTGTTGCCAAAAGTTTATCTGAAATTTTCAGTCTATTTTGAAAATCCAAAACTCTCTTTGAATCTCCAATGGAAAAGATGTTAAACTTATTTGTGTAGTCATCTTTAACTGCTATCAGATCAGCATCTAGCTTATTTCCATAAAAAACCATCCCTGCGTAAATCATGGCTACCACAAAAAATGCCACAAGTAGTGCGCCTGTACCGGTTCCAAGCACTTTCGTGTTCTCTTTGTCTGTAACCAAATTTATATTTGCCATTTTTTTATTTTTATCCCGCTTAATTTGCAGGTTTATTGTGATTATAAAATTATTCCAAAATCATCTCAGTTTATTTTTTATTCAAATTACTCCTCAGATATTCATCCACGCCCTTTAGCGCCAGTCCAGCGGCAACAGTCAAGCTATTTTGAATGTCGCCAATGACCGGTTCCAGTCTGCTGTCATAGTTGATTCGCGCAAAAGGATTTCCGATTGTTGTTTTTATTTGCAGTTTATTGGAAAAATAATCCGCAATGCCAGCCAGTCTTGACATTCCGCCGGAGAGAATTATTTCTTCAATCTTATCACGATTTCCATCTTTGCAATATGCCCGAATCATTCGTTCCACTTCTCCGGTGATAAGCTCCAATGTAAAAAAACTGATGGCGGATTCCGTTTCAAAAAAATTCTTACCGGAAGTCTTTAGCACTTCAGCTCTTTCAAGATCAATTCCCATCGCCTTTGATATAGTCTTAGTCATTTCAAGCCCGCCAGCTTCAACATTACGATTAATCTTGATTATGCCTTTTTCAACCAAACTGATACTGCAAACTCGTGCGCCAATATCCACAATAACAAAATTTCCCGGATCATTGCCCACAAGGGAGCGCACGATAGAGAACGTTTCGATGTCGATTGATTTAAGCTCCAATCCTGCAAGTTTCACCAAATTTTCATATTTCAAAACCTTCTTTCGAGAAGCCGCCACAAGCAAAACTTTGACTCGCACACCTGAATCATTATTCTCGCCACTAGGAGCATCTTCAGCGATTGCTTTTTCCTTGATTATTGGCACTGCTCGAGTTTCTCTCTCTACTACATCCCAGCTAATCACAACTTCATCCAGTGATGTTGGGATATATTTATGCGCTTCAAATTTTATCGCCTGTTCCATGTCGCTCGCCGCCATTTCAGGAAAATCAATAAGGGTGATAAGTCCTCCAAAAGCCGGCAAGGAAACATAGGCTCCTTTCCCTGAAATTTTAGCCTTTTTGATGAGTCTTTTGATGCACTGGGGCAATATCACTTGATAATACTCCGCATTGTCGTCCCCTTTTCCCGAAACACCCCCGTCAAGTGGCATCCAGGCATAATTAGAAAGTGTCGGCTTTCCTTCCGTCACAGTAAGCTCAACAACCTTAATCGAAGCCGTCCCAATATCAACACCGAGGAATACATTTTTTTTAAAATTAAAATCAAACATCATTATGAATAATTTTTCTTTTTATTTATTTTTTTCATCTTCTAGCTGCGCTTAATTTTCAAATTCAGTCCGCGCAAAAAAAATAATAGCATCAATGGATAAATTCATTATATCATACTTTTAAAAAAATCAACACTTGAAAATAAAGCTAACAACATTATTTCATAAAAGATAATCATTAGCTTTTTGGTCGCTGTCAAATCCGGGCTCATCTTTCTCTCAACGCACGCTAAGAAAATTTATCGCAATAAACCACTCCCTGAATAAACAAATATTTTTATAGCCACATAGTACCATAAAATACAAAGACCTCCAAGCGCAAATCCCATCATTCATCACACTATTTCTATTTTTTGCCAATTTATGCTAAATTATACTAATAGAAGCGCCTCCTATCAGTCCCAACTATGACCAGAAAAAAAATTGACAAGAAAATGCATTGCTTGGAACCAAAGTTTCATGATATTTTGATTTGCAAGAAAAATGATTGCCGGCCATTTATTGAAGTGCTAGTCGAGGAGCCGGAAAATGTTTCCAGCCAAAACCTGGGAATTCTAGCGGGCATATTCCAAATTGATGACCGAAGCGAAGATTCTTCTTATGTAGTAAATTATCTGATTTCCATCATCAAAAAGGAATATTTTTCTCGTACCAACCGCGGTCCGGTGGAAAATTTCGAATCAGCTCTGCACAAGGCCAATCTTGCTCTTGCCAAGCTCGCTTCTCACGAGAACATCAACTGGATTGGACATATCAACGCTATTTGCGCAGTAATTGAAAAAAACAATCTCCTCCTCTCTCAAACCGGAGACGCTTCAGTTTTTCTTTTGCGAGGAACCGTTCTTACCGAGATTACTGAAATTCAAGATGAAAAAGCCGATTCCAATCCGCTAAAAACTTTTCAGGACGTTATTTCGGGAAAAATCGAGAAGGATGATAAACTGCTTTTCACCACAAAGGAAATGTTCGATATTTTCTCCTTGGAAGAAATCAAAAAAAGCGCGCTCAAATTTTCACGCGAAAACTTCATTCAATTCCTAAACACCGCCTTTATTAACGAGCTGGATCAGGTTGCCACCCTTATTATTGATATCGAGGAAAAAACCAATGAAATAGTTAAGGCTCCGCCTGACGCGAAACCGGAAGAAATTAATGTTTTCAGTCAAACCGCCTTTCAAAAAAAACTTCCCCAAAAAAAAATAGAGAAAGAACAAGTAAAAGAAGAAACTCTAAGAAAAGAAAGGCAAGAAATAAGCCAAGAGTTGAAGGAGGATGTAAAAGATTTCGTCGATGAGAAAACCGGACACATCTATATTAAAGAATCTCACAATCAGCCAGAGGAAATTCAAATAAAAAAAAATGGCTCCGATTTATTCCTTGATATCAAAGAAAAAATCACTGCCCTGTCCCGCTCTGGCGCAAAATCAGTCAAAAATATCACAAACAAAGCAACCAATCTATCTGCCTCTTTTTTGAGAAAAAGTTATACAAAAATCGTCCAACTAAAAATAAAAAAAACTCCCGCTAAAATTATATATTCGGAAGAAAAAAATAAATCAGCAATCGCATCGCAAACAACCTTCATTCAGATTGATGAAGTATCCGCTGTGAATAAACTCAAATCGGTCTATTCCAAATTGAAATTCAAAACAAAGGCAAAGGCATTCTGGAAAAAAATGAAACCCAAACTTGAATGGCTAGAAGACAAGGCCACTGATGGACTCGTCTTAATTTTACGAAAACCAACCAATCTTGCGATAAAGCTGACGGCTTCACTCAAACACAAGTGGCGCAACTATAGAATAGAAAAGCAGGCCGAAAGAAGAGTTAAAAAATATCCATGGGAAATCACACCTTCTCCAGCTGTGTTGCCGAAAACGGAGTTGCAAAAAATTTCTCCCGCCCTTTCGTCAAAAACAGCTAGATTTGGACAATTTATTGAGCCAAAAAAAATTCTCCCAAACTTTTCTCGTCTAAAACAAATCACCAAAAGCCTTGATCAAAAACAAACACTTTCCGTGGTAGCCGCACTGATACTGCTTCTTATCGTACCTTATTGGATTGCGAAATGGGAAAGCGGAAAAATAGAAAAAAAGCCGGAAGTCTCAGAAGAAATACCCATGCCCATCTTGCCTCTTGAAAAAGATTTAAGTGTCACGCGTATTGGAAAATTGGACGATATTTATTCTGGAAATATTTTGAAAATCATCAACCTTAATGGCAAATTCTTTGCCCAAACGGAGACGGAAATTATCGAGTTGGAAAACAAAAAAAGCATCCCCCTTTCTTCCAATCTCCAAAATCCAGAGCTACTGGTTGGAATGGATGATTTGAATCTGATTTTTATCATTAAAAATAACAGGGTCGCCTCCCTTGCCCCGACTACAGGGAAATTCCTGGAAAATACAATCACTTTCCCGGAAAAAGCCAAGATAATTGATGCCAAAACCTATCTCACATATCTCTACCTTCTTGATGGAAACAATAATCAGATATACCGCTACCCCAGAGCAGAAGGCGGCTTTAGTGAAAAAACCGCTTGGCTCAAAGATAACATCGATCTATCAAGTGCCAAGAGTCTTGCTATTAATGAAAATATTTTTGTCCTAAACGGCCAAAATATTCTCAAATTATTCCGTGGAAAAAAACTGGATTTTTCAATTGAAAACACTGCCACGCCAATCACGCCTGACAAGCTCTACGCCAAAAATACAAGTGCTAATTTATACATATTAGATAAGACTAACTCCAGAATCATAAAACTGGACGGTGAAGGAAAAATCCTCGCCCAATATTATAATGCGGACATTGCCGGCGCAACTGATTTTTCAGTCAATGAAGAAAGCAATTTAGTCTATATTTCTAACACAAGCGGAGTGAAAAGTTTTAAAACAACTCAAACTCAATAGTCTGAAATATATTCGCAAAAAACAAAAAAGGCTTTCAAGAATTGAATGGCCTTTTTTAATTCACAGTTTCAAGCTAGCTATTTGCTAGAATTTAGTCCGCGCGATAATTTCCTGATTAACAATATGACGATCTCGTCCATAGGTGAGGCGCGAAAGTTCTTTGATGGCATTAGCTACCTCTTGATCACCTCTGGTCGGAGGAAAACCCTGAATATTAAAAGGTTTAGTAAGTACACCATTGATAAGAACCTTAGCAAATCCTTTATGATTATCCACATTCACCAGGTCATTACGCGTAAAAGTCGGTGCCACTTGTTTTTCCAAAAATTCTGCGTCTTCCGGACCAACGCGATAGAGAATCATCGAACCAATATTGCCAAATACAGCTTTGGAAATTTCCTCCTTAAGTTGAGCGATAAACTGGTGAGCAATATTGAGACAAAGCCTATATTTCCTAGCTTCACTGAGAATTTGAGCGATAGAATTAGTTGTAACATTTTGAAACTCATCAAGGTATAGATAAAAATCAACACGATCATTTTCAGGAATATTAGTACGCGCGAGCGCAGACATCAAAATTTTCCCTACAATCACCATCCCTAAAAGCCGCGCGTTGATTTCGCCAATCTTTCCCTTGGAAAGAGCAACAAGCAAAATCTTTTTATTATCCATGATATCGCGAAAGTTGATTGTGCTTTTTTGCTGAGAGATAATCGGACGCATCATATCATTAGAAATAAACGGTGTCAGCTTCGATGTAATATAGGGCACCATATTAGCCAGCGCCGCTTCACCGCCAGCCTTTTCCGCCTCCTTCGTCCAAAAGTCAATCACGGTCTGATTAGTGCATTTGGAAAGTTTCATTGCGCGGAATTCTTCATCCGCCATCACCTTGGAAATTTCCATTAATGTCGATCCGGATTCCGGATCGCTCATAACAAGAAACATTGCGTTTCGCATATATTGCTCAAACATTGGTCCGCCAGTCGCTTTTAAGTCGTAGAGTTGATCAAAAATCCCAATCATCTCATTGATCACGAAAGTCATCTGCTCCGGAAAGGCTGGATCATATTCCAACATATTGAGCCCGAATGGACGCTCCACATCGGATGGATCAAATACAATCACATCTTGTGCCCGTTCTTTTGGAACGCAAGCCAAGATATCTTCAATCGCATCACCGTGCGGATCAATAAAACAAAACCCCCTCCCCTCCTTAGCATCTTGTTTGGCCATTTCTTGCAAAATAGTCGTCTTGCCGGTACCAGTCTGACCAATTGCATAAAGATGCCTTCTTCGGTCACTCTCCGTTAAACGAATGTTCGTTTTTGTTCCGCGATATTCATTAAAACCAATAAGTACTCCTTCAATTGGGAGGCCAACTGGAGGCGGAGCAGCATTAGCTTTGAGCCATTTTATTTTTGGCGCTTCGGTTGTGGAGATTGGGATGTGAAAAATACTAGAA
Organism: Candidatus Moraniibacteriota bacterium; assembly: GCA_027351145.1. GTDB lineage: Bacteria > Patescibacteriota > Minisyncoccia > Moranbacterales > UBA2206 > UBA9630. Next base: position 14,380 of record DAIEIZ010000049.1, read on the forward strand.
ATCTCTTCCACACCCAAAATCATCTTTTCTTCTGACTTAAAGTTGCGAAAAATAAAATCAAACGCAATTATTTTTTTATTCTTTCTCCCCACTTGAAAACAATTGATATCAGCATTCTCATATTGAGCAAAAGCATTTTCCAGATGCGCCAGAATTTCCTGTGCTCGCTCAGTCGTTGCTGCTGAAGCCACGAGACGAATATTAGTTTCAAATCCAGTCTTAGAAGCTTTTTTTTCAATGCTCTTTACTAATTCTTGTTCTTCCGGAGTGAGCTGCACAGTCTTTTTATCCCCCGACATCGGGTCATCTTTTTTGGCCGGTTGGATAACAGACAACGCAGCCGAGCCAAGCTCACTACCCACCTTTGCCATGAAAGACTTGTCCACATCACGCAGTCTTTTGCCCTGTTGCATCTCGTGCGCGATGCGCCGCCCTTCAGCGCGCCAAGCTGTGCCAGCTGGACGCAAAATCAGCTGAATTGCCGCTCCTTCGCTTACCGTATCCAGCTTGCTCAAAGCATTAGCGATAGCATTAAGAGGATCCATTTCCTGATTTTCATAGGTACGAATTGGCAAAGCAAATTTATTTTTCAGCTTAATTATCGACGCCTCGGTTTTACTCCCGGGAAAAAAGATATTAAAATCAGTTGTTTTCTCCAATGATGCGTAGGGGAAAAAGCTATGGATTTGTTTTTCAATATTTTCGCGAAATTTCCTCGGCACAGCAATAAAAAAAACAATTTCCTCGCTTTTTGACGAATTGGCAATTTCTAATGAAATCGAAGGCGAGCCATAAAGCAATTTCTTCACAAAACTTCTCGTGTCGCGAATTGATGAAAAAGCGGTCAGCATTTGCTCCATCGCTCCAATCTCACCCTTCCAAGTCTCGCCATCCTTGCTTTTTTCCTCTTCACTTTTGTTAATCTTGGAAACACGAATTACATCCAAATCCAAATTCATAGACTGATTAATCTGCGCCCGATAACCCAAAAAACTGGACATCACAAGCCAGGCACCGCTAAACAATGTCGCCGTTCCAGAAATTAAAAGCGCGATATTGATCAGACTGGAATAATCCATAATCTTAAGCTATGATTTATCTGATTAAATGAATCATGATTTGGAAATTATCCTTCCGTAATCATCCCTTTTTTCACTAGCGCATCATGCAAATCAACTGCCAAAAGTCGATCATGCAATTCGTCCAGCAAATAATTATCCTCCAAATGTTGTGCCACTTTCACGGCGTGTACAATACCTTTCGTCTCCGCCAGCTCTATCAATTTAATAATCTTATTTTCATAATCCGTGCCTTCTCCAGCCATCTTCGCATCCGCAAAAACATCACTTTGCGTGGCAGACGCAGAGATCTTCGCTTTAGCCAAAATCTTTGCATAAACATCATCCTTCTCCATCATGCCCTCTTTTCTTTCTGGCGCCTCCGGCGATGGCGCAACTTCTGCATTACTCTTTGGCAAACTTGGCATCGCCACTTTTTCCATGCCCGCTTCACTGCCCTTCAAAAATTTGCTTTTCAAATCCAAATCGCCATCTTCAATTGGTTCTAGCATAAAGTTATACTTAAGTTATTATTCACTCCACTTTTTTTATCTCCTCCTTGAAATCAGTAATAATTTTTTGCACCATATCGTCATAATTCAAAACTTTTTCCTTCAAAAACTCACCGATCTTTTCCGGATCGTTCTTTTCGTCCACCATTTTTTCATATACATCCCGGTCAGCATCGCTGAGCCGTTCCATCGTTTCCACGAAAATTCTTTTCAAAAGCACTTCGGTCATTTTGATTAAAATCTCGTCCTGCTTGTCCAACGGAAGATTGGAAAGCCCAAGCTCTTCCATTAACTCCTTTTGCAATTGATCTTGATCAATCATTTTATTTTTGTTACCGCCAGATATTCTGGCAGATAAAGATTAATTTTTTAAATTATTTTAACAAAAAAATACCCTTTATTTTCCTGCACCCTGCGGTATCCTGAAATTTTTGTAATCATCTCCGCCAAGAGAGATAACGGCCTTGAGCATGCGATTTATCCATTTAAACGCGCTCGTATCTTCAGGCTTTACGCTGGCAAAATTTTCTCCGTATTGCGAAGCGACATATCTCCTCAACTCCAATATTTTTGCACTCTGTCCATAGTCGCTATCCAGAAAATCAGCCGCTCCAGCCGCCTTCAGCCCGGCAACTCCTCCTTCGATTTCTTGTCCTGCAAAAGTTTCCACAGCAAGTTTGTTGAGAATATTTGAGTAGGCGGTTTCATAGCTCGTTCTAGCTAATTCAAGATCTCTTTCTCGCACACCGACAAAATCATTGGAATCGTGCGAGGCTCTTTCAAAAGCCTCTTCGGCAACCATTTTCAATTTGCCAAGCTCCAAGAACTCTTCTTGGTGTGCTTGCATGGATTCTGGCATAACTTGAATATTTCTCATTATCTCCGCACCGTAAGAACCAAAAGCTTTATTATATTCACTAGTTGTTTCTTGATATATTTGATCGCCCTCAGCTGAAACATGCGTTTGTGCGTTTAAGTCCGGATTATCAGTTTCCACTCCTTCATGCACGCTAACACTGGCCGGTTCTGTGTTTGGATTTACACCCTCTTGAGTTGATGTTTCTGAAATAGGATGTTCAATTTTGTTCGGATCAGCTGGAGGCACTTTTTCAACAGCAGGATGATGCGTCGGCGCTCCTTCTGGATGCGAAACACCAACATGCTGCGTGTCCGGAGCGCCAGCATGTACGTCTGGAGCATTAACATGAGCACCAAGCACGCGATCTACTTTCACTGTTCCCTTTTCCCAATCCACAATAACCTTCTGTCCGGGTTTGAGATTACTCAATTGCTTAATCGTTTCTTCATTGTCAGAATTTGAAGCTATTTGGTGGGCCAAGCTCTCCGCATCATGCGGGTTCATTCCTTCGGCAATTTTCTGCTGTATCATTATCTTCTCAACACTGTCACCCTTCACCGCCACATGCTCATAGGTACCATGGCCTGACACTGGCGCTTCAGTCGGATGAAATTTGTCACTATCAGCTACACCAGCATGCGATGTTTCTGTTGTAGTACCGCCTAAGTGAACTCGATCACCATCGGGCACACCGACATGCGTAGTTGCATGTTCAACTGAACTGATAGCGCCTGCACCTGAATGCAACTGTTCACTAGCATTATGAATCATGCCTCCAGTTTCATCCGCTCCACCCACATTGATATGCTCCCAAACTGCACCCGCGCCATGCTTAAGCAGACCGAATCCCTCTCTCGCTAACCAGCCAGCTGCTCCTGAGCCGACAGCAAGTCCAACGCCAACTCCAATCAATCTCCTATTTCTCGCTTGGCTTTTTTCTTTTTGCAAACTGTCATGAAAAGTTTTCATCTCACTGTTGCAATATTCATTAAGTGCTTGCAAGTGCTCTTGCAAACTTCTTTCAACATTTCCGGTTATTTCATTTTTATCTCTCTCAGCATTCTTATTTGCCCTATTTCTCGAACGTACTTCCAGTCCTGCTGTCACACCCACGCCAAGTGCTGCGCCACTAATCCATCTTCGAACCAAACTCACGCCAGCCACACCAGCCGCAACTCCAGCCGATCCGGTAAGTGCGGCAACACCCCCAACCGCAAAAAGAGCTATCGCAATGCCTCTTTTTACTTTTGGATCCAACTTGCGATATGCATTAATCAACTCCGCACTTCTTTTTAAGGCTTTCTCCCCAAATCTTCCCATTTTCGTTTCCGACCAAGCGGCTGCTCTTGCATCCGTCCTTGCTCCCGCCAAATCAATCTTTTCATTTATGCCAAAATAAGTTGCCATGTTGCCCATTTCCTTTTTCATCTCCGTCATCGCAACCGCTTTTTCAGCTGGTGGCAAATTGTCAATATTCGCATATTTATCTCGCATTGATTGAATCTGCAATTCTCGCAATTCATTTAATGCGCCCTGGTATTGCTGATAGGCAAATGAATCCTTGGCACTCTTTGGTAATTTATCATTTTTCAATCCCAACACTCCCTTGAGTTTTACAAAAAGATTGGTTGTTTTATAATCTTCCGCCGCATAGGCTTTTCTTTTTTCTTCCACTAAATTCCTTAGCTCTTCAAGTTTGCTAAGTTTCTCTTGTTCTTCCATGTCATAGCCAGGATCTTTTTCCTCACCCATTTTAAATTTTCCATAATCTTCTTCTTCCGCATCCTTGCCCATTTTCCTGCCCATATCCTTGCGAGCATTCCGCTCAGCACCCTCCAAATCCTGAGTTTCTTCATCACCTCTGCTGCTTTCCATGCCATAAGGCACAAGAGCCTTTCCTTCCGGACCTTCCTCACTCGCAGATTCTCCCATATTCTCTGCTATCTTGCTATTTTCACCCATTCTATTAAACATCTCTTCAATTTTTTTCTCATATACATTTATTTCGTCCAGCTTATCCTTCCAATCAAGCTTGCTTGAATTCAATTCATTGATTTTCTGAGCAAAATTTGCTGCCTTAGCTTTCATTTCCGCATCATTCTTATCACCTTTAAAAGTATCACTATGGACTTTCATGATCAATTTTCTAAATTTAGATTTGTACTCGCTCTCTGAAGTTACTCCATGTTCAAAATTTTCTTTCATTTTTTTATTTCTAATTTATTACCCATACCATAAAAAGATAATCCTAACTTTTATTCGTCTAAATTATACAACAAAAAAATAATTTCTGCTACTGTGAAATTATTTTCACTGTGGATAACTCAAAAAAATATAACTTGTAAATATCAAAAGTATTGCGAATTCTTTGAAACAATAAAAACCCCAGGAACCGTATGGTTTCTGGGGTTTATTTTTTTACCGAAACTTTTCACTTTATTCTCGTGATTTCCGGCTCTCCTCCTTGTATGATTACCCTAGATGTTTTTTTATTTAAATTATTATCCCGATTCGAACCAACCGGGTTAAAACCATTGGCGCGAGAATCTCCGAACATTTTTTGCATAGGTCTTTTGACACATAGACCAACATCAGCGCCGACCGTCGTTGCGCTAACGCAAGCACCTAAACTGATTGTGCCAATAGGTGTTTTCTGGTGAAGCTTCGATTCAACAAAAGCTCCATCTCTAACCCTTACTCCGGCTTTGTTTACCCATCTAAGAGATGAGTTTAGCCGCGTATCCACTCCGGCGGAAATCTCCCCGTCGGTTGCTGACTGTCCCGGACCAGCCCATAGATCACCTCCCACGAAGACTGCGTGATCCGGATTAATTTGATACCGCACCTGGCCGTCAATTCCAACAACCAGTCCGCCGCCGCTCGACGTGATAGTTTTTTTACCCAGAATTCGTTCCTTGGTAAATTCACCGTAACCGGAACGAATCACCGCTCGCTCACTCAAGCGTCCATCCTTATGAATCGCTTCGATCACTATGGCAGCTTTTTTGCTGGAGCCATTGGTCTTAGAGTTATCCACTGTCCATTTATCTCCCTCACCATAAACACCAATACCCCATGAGGTTGAATTTGAACCGGGAATTCTCTCTACTACCTCCCCGGAAATATCAACGTCCCGACTCTGATACTTCGAGCCGGGATTTTTAAGTTCAAAAGAGCCTTTTCCGAAGGACTCCAGCTGGGAAAGGCTGTCCTCGGCATGGCAAGTCGCTACATAAAAAAATGCCATGACCACAATAATAATTAAATTTGTATATTTTTTCATTTTTTTCCTCCTATCTGATTGATGATAACCATCCTCTCAATTTCCGAGAGATACCGGTTAACAAAAAGCATGTCTTTTCGACTTATCATGGAGCCCATGCTCCAGGCAATCGGCTGTTTTTTGCTTGCACGATACAAATCAAAAAACGCTGAAATACCGGTCGTGAAAAGATTTGGGGAAAGATAAAAATCCCCGCTTTTCACCCATCGCTGAAAGAAAGTGCATCCGGGATTGATTCTGGCAACCTCTTTCATATCTTTTACCGAAAGCGGACTGAAGAATTTTATCCCTTCCGGCGTTGTATTCGCCCGCCACTTCACTACACTGGAATAAAAAACATCCGAATAAGGCAGTTGGGACAATTCCGTCCCATACTTGACGGTCATCATGTCCTGATATTGTTCGTCGCTCTTGAAGCGTTCCCAGTCTAAGGAAACTCCATCAGGATATTTCTGACTGGCATCGTAAATATACTCCTGTTCGGTTGAAAAAATTATAGCTTTGCCTTTTTTAATCCTCCTGTCATAGACAAGTGTCGCATATGTCGCGACAAATTTTCTTCCATCTGCTCTTTCCAATAATTCACCCCAAGGAGTGAACACTACTTGCAGCAGATGGCGCTTATGTTTTTCATCGACAATCCAACCGAACCAAGTGGTTCGGCCAGGAGACAATTCGGCATACAACCCTCTGGGGAAAAACCCCAGCCTAGCCTGAAAGTCCCCTCGCTCAATATTTATTCCTCCGACATCATACACGCCGATAAAATATGGAGGCTCACGGGGAATTTCAATTTGATTCTGCAACCCGCCAATTGGCGAGTTGATTTTTATCACATTTGCCGGTGCGCAACTCGCGAGAGTTGCAACCAGCAAAACCATCAATACAACAGCAGAAAACTGCTTATTTTTTATCATGGCCAATTCTCCTTTTATATAGTTTTGGATCAAAAACTGATCCTGATTTTTGCCGATATTCAATTGTCAACGAGCAATCTGCAATAACAACCTTATCCCAATTCCAAGATGTTCTGAATTAAAAAAGACTATTATTTGCAGAGAGAACTAACCTGAGATTTTACCAAAAAATACAGATTTTGTCAAGTATAAATTTTTACGGGCAACTGGCTATTTCATGTTGAAAAAGTAAACAAAAAATTTATTTGCTTTTCATGCTTGATCAAGAATATGCTATACTGTTCTTATAATAAATCAGGATTTTTTAAAATTAACCAAAAAAACATATGTCGATCCAAAAATTTTTGGAAAAAAACTACAAACTGATTGTCGGAATCATTCTCGCTTTCATGTTTGCAGTGTCGGTTCTTAACGCTTGGTGGGATAGCGCTATCTTCGACGAAACCGCCCATATTCCGGCAGGCTACTCCTATCTCACAATGCATGATATGCGTCTCAATCCAGAGCATCCACCGCTTCTGAAAGATCTCGCCGCCTTCCCCCTGCTCTTCATGCATCTTAAATTTGATACTACGCAAGACTTTTGGACCACCGACGTCAATGGTCAATGGGTCGCCGGACACAATCTTTTTTGGGAGATGGGCAATAATCCCAATCTCTTGATTTTTTGGGCGCGCATTCCAATTGTTCTTCTCTCTCTCATCTTCGGCCTTTTTATTTTCAAATGGGGCAAGGAACTAGCTGGAACATTGGGCGGGCTCCTAGCACTCACGCTCTATGCTTTTGACCCAAATATTTTAGGTCACAATCACTTTGTTACAACCGATCTTGGCATTGCTGGATTTATGATGCTATCATTCTATTATTTCTTGAAATTCATCAAAGACCCGACCTGGAAAAACGTTACCATCGGAGGGATTTTTCTTGCCCTCGTCCAATTGACAAAATTTTCCTCTATCATGCTTTTCCCGATTTTTGGTCTTGTCGCCATTATCTATCCCCTGGTCAAAAAAATTCCTGCCGAAGAAAAGAGCGCATCCATATTCAAACTAAAAAAGCTGGGAGAATATTTAGGAAAAAGTATTATCGCTTTTGCTTTTTCACTTTTCATCGTTTGGCTGTTCTATGCTTTCAATACCTATGCCATGCCCAAAGAAAAACTGGCCGAAACAATCAACTTCTATTTCAGCCCAACCGACACAGAGAACATCAAAAATGTTTACACCAACAAAACACTTCTGGCTCTCAATGGAACAGCGCTACTTCGCCCATTGTCAGAATATTTTCTTGGCATTGCCATGGTTTTCAAAAGAGTGTCCGGAGGTAATGGCGCATACTTTATGGGTCAAGTTTCCAATACCGCCTTTCCATCCTATTTCCCGACAGTATTCTCCCTCAAAGAACCTTTAGTCATGCTCTTTCTCATGCTTTTTGCGCTTATTGTTGCTTTTTGGAATAATCTCAAAGCTTTTTTAGACCGCTTCAAGAAAGTCGCTGAAAAATCACCCTGGCTTACCGCTTTTCAAGACTACCTCAGACATAACATCGAAACACTGGCAATGCTTGCATTTATTTTACTCTACGCCTATATCAGCATTACGGGTAATCTCAATATTGGCTTTCGCCATCTTTTTCCTATTTTGCCTTTCGCATACATTCTCACAGCTAAAACTATTATCGACTTTTGCAACAGAAGAAAAGATGCTCCGACTCGGATAACAACCCTTTCAATCACACTTATTTTTTCCCTTCTGCTTGTCATCGAAACTGTAGCTGCCTATCCTTTCTACATGTCTTATTTCAACCAAATTGCCGGTGGACCAAAAAATGGTTATAATTTTGTTACAGACTCAAACGCTGACTGGGGACAAGATCTAAAAAGACTGCCACCATTTCTCAATAAACATCCGGAAATAGATAAAATCCGCGTTGATTATTTTGGCGGAGCAGATGCAAAATACTACATTAAAGATAAATATATCATGTGGTGGGATGCCAAACGGCCGATTGAGGCCGGGTGGTATGCTATCTCAACCAATTTTCTCCAGGGCAGCATCTACGACACAACAAAAAAAGACCAAGATACTTATCGCTGGACCACTAGAATAAAACCCCTCTATCAAGTTGGCACATCACTTCTCATCTACCATGTCAGCGAAGATGATCTGAAAAAGTTAAATTAAATCTTGCCCAATCCGTTTCAAAAAAGGTTCAATCAAAATGATTGAACCTTTTTATTTTAACAGGACTTGGATAACTCATTTGAGCCAGTAACTCTTACGGCGAAGTATGATGCTACTAAGAAATTAAAGTTCAGGCGGGAGAGTCTGAATCCATAAAAGATTCTTTCTTCTTTCTTCTTTATTTCTTCTTCTTGCCATCCTCACCCTTCTTCACTTCTGGCGCAGGCGCTGGAGTATTTTCTGTCGCCTGTTCTTGTGCTTGCTCAGTGCCTTCCTTGAATTTATAGAAAACCTTATTTGCAATGCGCAAATCGATATATTCAAGATTTTTTTGCTGATCCCTGGAAATCTTATTCGCAAGAATAGTTTTGAGCATCAAGAGTTCCTTTTCCAATCCGACATCCTCACTGAAATAAATTTTCCAACCATCTTCCGTTTCCACTTTCAAATCTCCAGACATTCGACTAGGCGTTTCATAGAGCTTTTTAAGCACGATCCCCGCGTCGTTTTGTACGCGACTATTCAAACCTAATATAAATTCCTGAAAACCGCCTTCCAAAGGAATACTTCCTGGCTCAATTTGCGCTCCGCTTGCATCAATCAATGTGACCAAATTCTCCCTATCCAACTCTGCTTGTGCAAAATTCTGAGCTCCGTAAGCCTCGCCTTTTTCATTCAGAACATAACAATTACCCGAGCTGCAAAGCAACATTGCAAACTTCCGCTCCCTGATAACAATACGCAAACTGTCTGGAAAAATTTTTTCAACCTGCACATCTTCAATTCGCTTGAAATCACGCAAAAGAGCTTCCCTAAGCTTATCCCTTCGAAGCAAAGTTAAATTATCTCTAGCTATTATCCCAAAATAGTTACCGCTCAGTTCGCCATTAATAGCATTTCTAAGCGGCCCGTCCTCCAGTTTGTTTAAACCAGAAATTTGCACGTCCGTCACACTCAAAAAATCAGAAAAAAACAGAGCAAAAATTACGGTCGCCAAAAATAGTATTGCCACTAACCGATATACCCATTTGCCAGAAAACTTCTTCTTACCGCGAGATGGCTCAAAGCTTGACCTATTTTTTTTACGATTAATTACGCTAATCATAATGAGCTATTTATTTCGCAAACATCATTGCAACGAAGACATATTAATTATCCTTTTTGAAAAATCACAAAATATATTAAAAAGCCAAGAGCAAATTCTCCGTCACTAGGCGCACATTGGAGTTCGTGTTAATGGCTATCTTCCTACTTTCTTCTATTTTTTCAATCAATTCAAGTGCCTTTTCTGGAACAATCACTATGGAATTTCTTTGCCCCAAAATCACACTGCGGAGAAGTATGACCCAAAGATTCATCTTTTCCAAAAGAGCCGGCGTATTTTTAGCCAAAGATTCTGCTAAAAATAATTTTTCATTTCCGTTCATGGAAAATATAGATTGCAACTCCCTCATCACTTCCCGCCTTTCTTCCAATTTTATTTTTCCACTAAGAAAATTCTGCGCCAAGCCCGGACGACCCAATGACCAAAAAATTAATTCCTCCCTATTTGGCAGCATCCGATCAAACATTTTACCCAAATCTTCCTCTGGCAGCAAGCCAAATCGCTTAACCTGACAACGCGAAACGATTGTTGGTAATATTTTTTTTTCATCCTCCGCCACCAGAATAATTACCGCTTTTTCTGGTGGCTCTTCAAGAATCTTAAGCAATGCGTTTTGCGCCGATATATTTAAATTATTCGCACTGCGGATAATTGCCACACGATATTTGGAGGAATATGAAGTCAAACTAAACTCTTTTTGCAAACGCTTAATCGCGTCTAGCTTGATTTCCTTTTCCTTGATAATTCCGTCCTTTTCTTCTATTTCCGGTTCAATGATTTGCAAATCGGGATTCACCGCCTCGCCCTGCCAACCGGTTAATTTTTGAGCGAACTCTAAAGCTACTAGAAATTTTCCCAACGCTACAGGACCACAAAAAAGATAGCTCTGCGCCAAGCTGTTTTTTTCAAATGCTCGTTCCAATGAATCAATTATTTTTTTATTGCCAATGATTTGCATAAACATTATCAATAAACTCCCCCATCTCTCTTTTAAATCTCTCCTCGCTAAATTCCCCTGCGCGTGCCTTAATTATTTCCTTATCATAACTATTTTCATTTTCTCGTAATCGACGCACGCCATCAGCAATCACTTCCGGTGTTGCCGAGTCAAAAAATTCTCCAGTTTTTCCCTCAAGAATTATTTCTTTCATTCCGCCACGTCCAATTCCCAAGACAGGAACACCATGAGCCATTGCTTCCACCGGTGCGATGCCAAAATCATCGATATTTGCAAAAACAAAACAACGCGCTCCGGCATAAATTTCCGCCAAACTTTCATCCGGTTGAAATCCAAGAAACCTAATCTTTTCTCCTGCAATTGATTTGAGATACTTTTCTTGCTCGCCAGTGCCCACAATCACAAGCGGCAACTCTAACTTGTTAAACGCCTCGATAATCATATCGATTTTTTTATAAGCAGAGAGTCTTGAGACAACTAAAAAATACTTAGCATTTTGATTCTGTTCGCCTGCCTGCCGGCAAGCAGGCAGATTCAAATTTAATTCGCAGTTTCGCATCGAATCTGAAACAGGAGGGTAGATCACATTCGCATCACGATTGTAATATTTTTTAATCCGTCCTCTTGTATACTGCGAATTAGCAATTAAATATTCCGGCCGATCTGCCGCCGCAAAATCCCAGACACGCACATAATTCAAAACAAGGCGTGTAAAAAAATTCAGCGCTCGACATTTAATTTGCTCTTTTAGATATTCCCCATTCATATCCCAAGCGAATCGCATCGGACTGTGCAAATAGGAAATGTGAATCGTATTAAGCCTGGTCACAATCCCCTTGGACCAAGCGCCTGAGCTGGAAATAATCAAATCAAAATCACGTAAGTTGAAGGTTTCTGGCACCACGGGCAAAAAGGGCAGCAACCATTTCCTTCTCTTGCAGAAAAATTTAGGCCACTTTTGAAGAAATGATGTTTCTACTTTCCGATTTTTAAGCCAATCGGGAAATTTTTCTCGATCACAAAGCACTGTGTAAATCGGAGCCTCGGGAAACATTTCCGCCAGCGATTTCAGCACACGCTCTGCTCCGCCAAATTCAACAAGAAAATCATGGACTAGAGCTATCTTTAATTCTTTTTTTTGTCGCATCATAGTTTTAATCCTTGACTAAAAGATTGTCTTTTGCAAAATAGTTTTCTTTCTGATATCACTGCTCATTTCTAGAGTTATTTTATTAATCGATAATTTTCTGAGCATAGGCAAGAACTTTCATCTGCCCTACAAACATCTTTTTTTAAAAGGAGAAGGAAGTGAATTGAATTATAATTTTACACCATCCCCCTGAAACCTACTCCGTCAAAACCGTCGCAATCAAATCTGCACAATTTTCCCAACTAAACCTTTTAATGTTTTCATAGCCCTTCCTAACCATTTCTTCAGCCATTTTTTCATCTTGCGTAAGCGCAATCATTGCATCAGCAATAAACTTTGGCTCAGTTGGATCAACCAAAAAAGCGCTTCCATTGGCCACTTCGGGAAGTGATGAAGTATTAGACGTAATAACTGGCACGCCTTGACTCTGTGCCTCAAGAACAGGAAGGCCGAAACCTTCATAAAACGTAGGAAAAAGAAAAATTTCTGCATTTTTGAACAATTGCCATTTCCTTGAATCTTTTACAAAACCCAAAATAATAATATCTTTTTTGTATGCTGATTTTTCTATCCGCTCTACTATCTCCGCCTCGCCATAGCCAAATTTCCCGCCTAACACTAACTTGTGCTCAGCGCCGGTTTTCTCCTTGAACAAATCAAAAGCTTCGATAATGCCTATGATATTTTTACGTTTTTCCAAACGCCCCACGAAAAACAAATAGGGCCGCATTGCACCAATTTCTCTTGCGTGCTCCAGTTCCAATTCCCTGGTCTTATCTTCATAACCTTCATAAACCAGATTTATTTTTTCTTCCGGAATTTCATATAGATTCATCAAATCTCTTTTTGTGTTCTTGGAAACACTGATGATTTTTCTCGCCCAATTACAAGAATTTTTAATTGAAAAACGCATATAAAACCTCTCAAAAAATGAGTAGGCTTCCGGCATAATCTCATATTCCAAGCCATGGATCGTCACGATAGTCTTTTTTGGATGAAAAAACGGCACGGTATGCGCTGGGACAAAAAGAACATCGATTGGATGAAGAAAAAGTTCCAAAGAAAGTCCAATTTGAGTCCAAAGACGCGGAAAGCGGATTTTTTTAATCCGCCAATTGCTAGGCACGGTAAAATCCACTTTTTGAGTACCACGCAAATACAGGATGACTCGATGTTTATAAAGACGCGTACGCAACTGTCTAATTACTTGATAGGAATATTCCTCGATCCCTGTTCTTTGTTTTAAAAAAGCCCTCGAGCCATCGATACCAATCTTCATTATGTTGTAATTTTTTATAAATTTATTTTGAAAGCATCATCGTCCTTTTGTACATATCCAGATTTTCAAGCGCAATTCCAATTCCCTTAATAACGCAATATAGCGCATCATCCGCTACATAACACGGCACGCCGATAGTTTTCGTGATCAGTTGGTCAAGATTGCGGAGAAGTGCGCCACCGCCTGAAAGTACCATGCCTTTATCCATAATATCTGCCGCCAATTCCGGCGGAGTTTCTTGGAGCACTTTTTTAATCGCATTAATCACCTCGCGCAGTTCGTCTTGAATCGCTTCCGTCACTTCATTAGAAGAAATATGTACCGTTCGCGGCAGCCCACCAGTCAAATCACGTCCTCGCACATCCATATAATCTTCTTTGACTTGAGGAAGCGCCGAACCAATTTTTATCTTCACGTCCTCTGCTGTTCTGTCTCCAATAGACAAGCTATATTTTCGCTTAATATAATCAGCAATCGCCTGATCAATTCTGTTTCCGCCAACCCGCGCACTGTGCGCCGAAACAACTCCGCCAAGCGAAACAACCGCAACTTCCGACGTTCCCCCGCCAATATCGATAATCATATTCCCCGCAGCGTTGTTGATCGGAATTCCCGCGCCAATCGCTGCCAAAATCGGTTCTTTCACTACATAGGCCATTTTCGCGCCAGCGCGAATTGTTGCATCAATCACCGCACGCCGCTCCGTCGAAGTCACTCCGGCAGGAATAGAAACCATCACTTCCGGACGAATGAGGCGAAAACGACCGCTGACTTTATTGATGAAATATTTCAACATTGCTTCTGTAATTTTATAGTCCGCGATCACGCCATCTCTCATTGGTCGGCTTGCCACAATCGTGTCCGGCGTTCGTCCAAGCATTTCTTTCGCTTCATTGCCAATCGCCAAAACCTTATTTTCCAAAAGCGAAATTGCCACTACCGATGGTTCATTAGAAACAATTCCCTTCCCGGGAATAAACGCTAAAACATTGGCTGTGCCAAGATCAATTCCGATTTTTCGTACGAGCATGTAATTTTTCTTATTTTAACTTAATATATTTCCTAACCAAATAATTCTTCATGGATTCTCTGGCTGGTTGAACTATTTTTTGAGCAAAACTTCTTTTTTAGCATTAAAAAACAAGACGCTACCCATATCAATACAGCTTTTCCCGATTTTATTTCTGTTTTTTCATTACAGCTTTAATTCTCTAATTATTTTCTTAGATTCAAATGTGTTTCATAGCATCGTATCAATTTAAGCGGTTTCGCATCGTCTAAACTCTTTTTATATCCGCTCCTAATTTCTGCAAGCGTTCTTCGATCTTTTCATAGCCCCTATCGACTTGATAAATTTCTTTAATGGTTGTCTTGCCTTTTGCAACCAGCGCAGCAATAATCAAAGTTGCTCCAGCGCGCAGATCAAAGCTAGTGATGGCTTTGCCGTTCAGTTTTGTCGGACCACTGATGAGCACACGATGCGGATCAAGAATTTTCGCTTTAGCTCCCATTTTCTGCAGTTCTCCCACATAATTAAACCGGCTTTCATAGAGTGAATCATGAATAAGCGTCTCCCCCTCGGCTTGCGTTGCCAAGACCCCGAAGGGTGCTTGCACATCGGATGGTACGCCTGGATATGTTCTCGTGTCCACCTTAGAAACCGCTTTCAATTTTTTGGCCGGAATAACTTCGATCGCATTTTTGCTAATCCTAAAATCCGCTCCAAACTCACGCAATTTTTCCAAGACCAAATCCAAATGTTCTTCTCTGGCATTTTTCACCCTAATCGCACTTCCCGTTGTCACGCCTAAAATTAAAAATGTCGCAGCTTCATTAGCATCTGGAATAATCGCATGCACCGCTCCTCGTAATTTTTTCGTACCAGCAATCTCCAAGCTATGCGTCCCAAGCCCTTTGATTCTTGCTCCAAGCGATACTAAAAATCTTCCCAAATCCTCCACATGAGGCTCACAGGCTGCCGCTTTGATGATAGTTTTCCCTGGTAATGCGGCGGCAAGCATCATTGCATTTTCCGTTGCAGTGACCGACATCTCGCCTAAGGTAAATTTGGCGGCTTTTCTTTTTCGTGCGCTAACCAAATAACCATGATCATCTTGTCGCACATCCACACCCATCTTACGCAAAGCCTCAAAATGCGTACC
>DAIEIZ010000074.1 GCA_027351145.1 Candidatus Moraniibacteriota bacterium
CATGGCGAGAGTTCAACAGATTGCACATCGTGGAACAGAAAGGATTTCCGGTGCCTGTGGACGCCTCATGTGCTGTCTGGCCTATGAAGCTCAGAGTTATCGCGAGATGCTTGAAGGCATGCCGGAAATGTATAGTTCAATCAGTACGGTTGATGGTGATGGCACGGTAATCGAAATAAATGCAATCACGCAAGAGGTAAAAGTTAAATTGAAAAGTGGTAAATATCTGACAGTTAAAAAAGAAGAATTAAAATAAAATTATTTTGTCCCAGACTCGTATGTTTCCGCCAAAGCGGGATTCGCGAAGTGAATAATATTATGTTGTACCAAATTATTCCTCCAATCTTAGTCATTCTTAGCGTTATCGGAATAATTATTTTTCTAGTCAAAAAAACTCCGGAAATTAACCGTTTGGAGCAAGAAGAAAAATTAAAGAAAGAGCGCGAACTTCGCGCAATGGCTGGTGGTGCGAATAATTTTTCTGAAAGAGCGTTGGAGGAGTCGAGGGTGACGGCAAAACTGAAGCAAGTCTCGTTAGTTCTTTTGGAAAAAACGGTAAAAAGATCCCGGATTGTTTTTTTGAAATTAGAAAATAAGCTAAAAAATTTAGGAGAAGGGATTCGAAAGAAAAGAAGTGCTAGGCTGGAAGATAAGCTTGAAAATGAACGATTAACCCAGAGAGAGTCAGAATCGGAAAAAAATGCTCCAACAGCAAAGGAAAGTGAAGCATTGGATGGAATTATAGATAAAATTGGAAAATATAGTCCTGAGAAGAAAGATATTCGTGAACGATTAGGCTTAAGACGACGGGCAACGCAGGAAGATGTGGAAGAAAAATTCTTTCGTCCAATTATCAGCGATCACGTCGTTGTTCCAAAAAGAAGACGCGAAACCAAAAGTCGTCTTGAGGAGCTTTTGATTGAACGGATTGCCGCTAACCCGAAAGACATTGAAGCTTATGAGCGATTGGGAGAATATTATTTGGAAGTGAAGAATCTTGAACACTCAAAAGAATGTTTCAAACAAGTGTTAAGATTGAACCCGACAAATCGCAATGCGAGATATAAAATCAGAAAACTGGAAAAAATTCTCGGAAGCTGATAGAATGATAAGGTGTGAAAAAAATACGCCTGGTATGCCGAAGGAGCTCAATGGCAGAGCAACTGTTTTGTAAACAGTAGGTTATCGGTTCAACTCCGATCTTCGGCTCATTAATGAAAAATAGATAGAAAAGTGGGTCGGTGGCGGAGTGGTCAATCGCAGCTGACTGTAAATCAGCCGATTTCGGTCTACGGGGGTTCGAATCCCTCCCGGCCCACAAAATTGAATCAATAAAACAGGCCGTTGTAGCTCAGTCGGTAGAGCATTTCCATGGTAAGGAAAAGGTCCGCAGTTCGATTCTGCGCAACGGCTCAGACTGAAGGCCCCCTGCCTGCCGGCAGGCAGGGATTCCGGACAATGGCTCAGGTTAGAATGTAATAATTAAACAATTTAAATTTATGTCGCGAGAAAATTTGGCAAAGATGAAATGTTTGGAATGTGCTAATATCAACTATTTCACAACTAGAAATAAGAAAAAGATCAAGGAAAAATTGGAAATGAAAAAACATTGTCCGAAATGCAAAAAGCACACCTTGCATAAGGAAATGAAATAAAGTTTTGCAATTAAATGCTGAGTCGGATAATTTTATCAAGCCAACTCTGGCGTTTGCGGGGTTCGTACAGTGGCAGTACGGGAGTCTCCAAAACTTCTGACGTAGGTTCGATTCCTACACCCCGTGCATAGTAGAAACACTTGCTAATAGAGCAGGTGTTTTTTTTAAGAAAAATATTGTCTTGAATAAATGTTTACTTAATGATAGCATATAGATAGATAAGGTGCTGTAAATTGGCGGAATTTTTGGGAAATTCCGATTGTTAATTTTATGCAAAAAGAAGCAAAAGCGCGAATAAAAATAAACAAACTGCTTGAACAAGCCGGCTGGCGATTTTTTGATAATGAAAAAGGACAAGCAAATATTTCGCTTGAACCAAATGTGAAGATTGTCCAAAAAGACATTGACTCTTTTGGTGAAGATTTTGAAACCACAAAAAACGGATTTATTGATTTTTTGTTACTTGATGAAAAAGGTTTCCCGTTTGTTATTTTGGAGGCCAAGAAAGAAGATAAGAACCCACTTGACGGAAAAGAACAAGCCAGAAAATACGCTCATACCGAAAACGCTCGCTTTATAATTCTCTCAAATGGTAATTTGCACTATTTCTGGGATTTGGAACGAGGCGATCCTGAAATTATAACCGAATTTCCAACGCAAGAATCTCTAAAACACAGGCAGGATTTCAAACCAGATAATCAACGATTAGCGGACGAAGAAGTTAATGATGATTATATCGCCCTCACGCAAAATCCGAATTTTAAAGACGATCCGCGCTACAAACAAGAAGAAACTCGTGAGCAATATCTTTGGGACGAAAATTTGCGAATTTTGCGCCCGTATCAACTCAAAGCAATTCACGCTTTGCAAAAATCCGCCGAAGCTGGAAATGATCGTTTTCTTTTTGAAATGGCAACAGGAACAGGAAAAACGCTTATTTCCGCTGCCGTCATCAAGCTATTTTTGCGAACAGGCAACGCCAAAAGAATTTTGTTTTTGGTCGATCGTTTGGAATTGGAAGATCAAGCGCACAAAAACTTTGTCCGCTATTTAAGCAACGATTTTTCCGCTGTTATCTATAAACAAAACCGCAATGACTGGAAAAAAGCGGAAATTGTCATTTCAACCGTTCAAAGTCTTTCGGCGCAAGATAAATACAAAAAACAATTCTGCCCGACTGATTTTGATTTGATTATTGCCGATGAATCGCACCGCGCAATCGGCGGAAACTCGCGAGCGGTTTTTGAATATTTTATCGGCTATAAATTAGGTTTAACTGCAACGCCGAAAGACTATTTGAAAAATGTTGATCCGCAAAAACTTTCACAAAAAGACCCGCGCGCTTGGGAAAAGCGGCAACTCTTGGACACCTACACGACTTTTGGCTGTAAAAATGGCGAGCCGACTTTCCGTTTCAGTTTGCTTGACGGCGTAAAAGAAGGATTTTTAGTAAATCCCATTGTTGTAGACGCAAGAACAGAAATAACAGCACAATTACTCTCCGAAGAAGGATATAAAGTTTTACGAGAATATGAACGAAAAAATGAAGAGGAAAAAGTTGAAGAAATAAAAAAAGAATTTTTTGAAACCGGAAACGAAGAAGAAACATTTTTCCAAAAAGATTTTGAAAAGAAATTCTTTTCTGAAAAAACCAATCGCGTATTTTGCCAGACATTTATTGAAAATGCTATCAAAGATACGATAAGCGGTGAAATCGGCAAGAGCATTATATTTTGCGTTAGCCAAAAACACGCTTCCAAAATTACACAAATACTCAACCAAATGGCGAGCCAGCTTTGGCCCGATAAATACAATTCTGATTTTGCCGTACAAATTACCTCAAACATTGCCGACAGCCAGCAATTTACAATCAATTTCGCGAACAACAAGCTAAACGGACACACCAAATTTTTGGAAAACTACAAATCCAGTAAAACGAGAATTTGCGTAACTGTCGGTATGATGACAACGGGCTATGATTGCCAAGATATTTTGAATCTTGCGCTTATGCGCCCGATATTTTCGCCGACTGATTTTATTCAGATCAAAGGACGAGGCACAAGAAAATTCACTTTTGAATATACCGACGAATACGGCGAAAAGCACAAAAAACCAAAAGACCATTTCAAATTTTTCGACTTCTTTGCCAACTGCGAATACTTTGAAGAAAAATTTGATTATGACGAAGTTTTGCA
>DAIEIZ010000055.1 GCA_027351145.1 Candidatus Moraniibacteriota bacterium
TTAGCCATAAATTTATAAAATTATGTCAAAAAAAATTATTATCTATACCGATGGCGGTTCAAGAGGCAATCCCGGTCCGGCAGGAATTGGTGTTTGGGTGGAAACGCTAGGCAAAAAATATGGGGAGTGTATCGGTGTAGCAACCAATAATGTGGCTGAATATGCGGCGTTAATTTTCGGTCTCAAAAAAGTAAGGCAACTTTTAGGCAAAGATAAGACGCGCCAATATGAAATTGAATGCCGTTTGGATTCGGAGCTGGTGGTGAAGCAACTCAATCACGAATATAAATTAAAAGAAGAATATATTCAGAAAAATTTTATCGAAATTTGGAATTTAACGCTTGATTTTAAATCGGTTACGTTCTATCATATACCTAGGGAAGAAAATTTTGTTGCCGATGCGTTGGTAAATGAGGCGCTAGATGAACAAGTTAAACAAAAAAGTTTTTTATAGTTTTTAATTTGAAATTTTTAATTTTAAAGCAGTTTCGAATTTCTCAATGATAAAATTTCTTAGACGAATTTTATCGGAATTTTAAGCATTTAGCAATTGATTGCCGCTTTTTAATTTCAAATTTTCCATACATGTTCAAATATAAAAAAACAATCGCATTTATACTCATCTTCGCCATTGGAATCGGCTATTTTTTTTATGCCAGATCCAAAAAACCCAAAGTGGAATATACCACTGCTATGGTGGAGAAAGGTAATTTGACGCAAACTGTTTCTGCGACCGGAGACCTCAGGGATGATTCGGAAATAGTTCTCAATTTTGAATTAGGCGGAAGAATTGGTAAAATTTTTGTTAAAAAAGGTGATAAAATTGCAGCAGGCGATGCGATTGCAATGCTTGATAATAAGGATCTTTCTGGTCAAGTAGCTCAAGCGAAAGCGGTGCTTGACAAGGCTTTGGCAGATGCGGGATCAAATGATGATACTGTTCGTGAAGCTCAGGTTGCGGTTGATAATGCTGGCAGCAATTTGAATGATACAAAGGATTTGCAAAAACAAGAAGTGGACGCGGCTCAAACAGCTCTCGATAATGCAAGCGATTACTATGCTGACGCGTTAGCTTTCTATAATGATGCTCCAACCAAGGCAAATAAATTAACCTTGACTACAGCGCTTAACAGTAAAAAAGCAGCTGAGGAAGCATTGGATACGGCCAAAAAATCGAGAGATTTGGCGATTACTCAAGCCCAGAATTCTGAGGATTCTGCTAAGGCCAGGCTAAAAACAACTGAATCGAATTTTACATTAAGTTCAAAAAATGCAACGGTAGCCAGTGCTAAAGCTGGCTATGACATTGCGCTAAATGATCTTTCAAAAGCTGTGCTCAAGGCGCCGGTTTCCGGTACGATTGTGGAAGTTAATAATAAAGTCGGAGAGATTCTCGGTACGGGCGTGATTAAGGAATCTTTCGCGCGCATTATTGCGAATGATTTTATTATTGAAGCGAATATTCCCGAATCGGATATTTTGAAATTGCAACTCGGGCAAAAAGCCAAAATTACTTTTGACGCACTTCCAGGCGATGATCAATTTGACGCGCAGTTAGTGGAAATAGATCCGGCGGAAACAATCATTCAAGATGTGGTTTATTATGGAATAAAATTGCGCTTGAATAATGTTGATCTTCGATTGAAGTCCGGTATGAGTGCTAATATTGATGTTGACACAAACGACCAGCCGAATGCGCTAATGATTCCGATGCGGGCGATCAAGGATGTGAATGGCGAAAAATTCGTTGACATTCTTAAGGCTGATAACACAACGCAAGAAGTGAGAATCACAACCGGTCTTGAAGGAGATGAAGGGATGATAGAAGTTAAATCTGGTTTAAATGAAGGAGAAAAAGTAGTTACTTTTACAAAAGCGGTTTAATCGTGGGCAAAAAAAGCATGGCGCGGATCAGGCAATTTTTTGCTGATGCGCGCGCATGCTTTTTGTTGAGAGATTATTTGATAAAATTCCCCATAGTCGTGCTGTGGATAAACCACGCACTATATGGAAATATCGGTGAAAAATTCGCGCAACCTCTCGCCTTGCTTTCTTCTGTATTTAATTTTGCACTTTTTCGCATTGCTGCAAATTTGACAGTCTCTTGCGATAAAATGCATTCCCTTGCAAATGCTTCTGTGCATTTTGACCGGAATGGTTATCTTGCAACCGGATCCATTCCCATCAAGGACGCAGGCCGAGCAACTCATCATGTTGCTGTTGCGCAGGGATTCCCTCATAAAATCAGAAGTGTTGGTGTTGAACATTTTTGAATCCTCCTTTATGTTTTGAAAAAAAGTACTACCTCCCTAATGCTTTCCATAATAGTCTAATTATTTTTCATGTCAAATCCGCTAATTCAAGTTCAAAATTTATGCAAGACTTATTCTAACGACGGCGTGGAAACACAGGCGCTCCATGGCGCTAATTTTGAAGTAAAAAAAGGAGAGTTTATTTCTATTATGGGGCCATCGGGTAGCGGCAAATCAACGCTTATGCAGATTTTGGGTTTTTTGGATCGTCCGACGGAAGGGAGGTATTTTTTTGAAGGACGGGATACTTTTACTTTTGATGATGACACGCTGGCGAAAATCCGCAACAAAAAGATCGGTTTTGTTTTTCAGTCGTTTAATTTGCTTTCGCATACTTCGGTTTTTGAAAACGTCGAGCTGCCTTTGCTATATGATGAAAAACCAGATGAGAATAATGAAAAAAAAGTGTTGGACGCGCTTTTGGCCGTAGGCATGGAGCATCGTGCCAATAATTTTTCCAATCAATTGTCCGGCGGAGAAAAGCAACGTGTGGCTATCGCCCGGGCGCTAGTGAATGATCCGGAGGTGATTTTTGCTGATGAACCGACGGGAAACTTAGATTCGAAATCAGGTCTTCAAGTGATGAAAATTTTGCAGAAACTAAATACTGGCGGGCATACTGTGATTTTGGTCACACATGAAACCTATACCGCCGAACACGCAAAAAGAATAATTTATGTCAAAGACGGAGATATTATCGCTGATGATCCTGTCAGAAACAGAAGAATTGCGGATAGGGAAGAAGGGCTATTGAAATAAAGATATTGTCTTGCATCTTGGAATTTATGAATATCCTAAGCCCAATAAAAATCTCAATAAAAAATCTCTTGGCGGCCAAGCTCCGCTCTTTTTTGACGATTCTGGGAATCATTATCGGGATTGCTTCGGTGATTGTGGTGATGGCAATTGGCGGAAGCGCACAAAAATTGATTTTGGATCAAGTTTCCGGTGTCGGCTCTAATTTAATTGGAGTGCTTCCTGGCGCGTCAGATGAAAAAGGACCGCCGGCTTCGGCAATGGGAATTGTCGTGACGACACTTAAATATGTTGATCTTGTCGCTTTGAAGCAAAAAAGAAATGTGCCTAATCTGGTCGCTGCCACTGCCTATGTCAGCGGATCAGCCACAGCCAAAAGCGCAGATGGATCATATCAGACCAGCTATCAGGGCGTGACAGCCAGTCTTATTAATGTAGAAGATATTACGGTTGAGTCCGGACGCTTTTTTATGCCGGAAGAAGATACTAACTTGGCGCATGTGGCTGTGCTTGGATCTAATAAGGCCAAAGATCTTTTTCCTAATAATGATCCAATTGGTCGGACAATTGTGCTCAAAGATGTCAGCTTTACGATTGTCGGGGTGTTGGCGAGCCGGGGATCG
>DAIEIZ010000060.1 GCA_027351145.1 Candidatus Moraniibacteriota bacterium
TTTTTCGCCAAATTGAAAGAAATCTCATCATTTTCATTGCTTCCTCCTCTTGTTTTTTCAAAATTTCCCGCCCCGGAAAAAGCCACCGTTGCCATTCCAATAGCTACAATTTTTTTAATTTTAGTTTTTATGCCCTCGGCCAAATTATTTGCCTCGCCAACTATTTTGCTATTTTTTTCATCCAAACCTAAAGCACTTCTCGCCTCACGCACGCCTTCTCTACCCAAGCCAATGGACTGTTCCGCTTCTAAGACTTGACTATTCGCATTGTGTTTAAAAATAGCAATGTCTTTTTCTATCGCTTGGATTTTTTGTCCGGCAAACACTTCAGGCGCATTTCTTTCTTCCTCTAATTTTTTTTCAGCCGGTATTTTTTCCTGCAATTCCGCTTTTAAATTTTCAACATCCATTCCAAACATAATATTTTTAATCGCAGTTAATTTAACTTTTTTATCAGTGCTTTTTTCTTCTTTTCCTCCAACTTCAAAATATATGCATCAATCAATTCGTTTTGTTTATCCTTTAATTCATTCATTTTATTTAGATACTCCTTGTATACTGCATCTATTTCAGCGATTATTTTTTTATTATTTTCCTGATCTTCGTTCATAAATAATTTTTAATGAGATCAATGTGTCCCGCTTCCGCTTGCATTATCGCGCCAAAAAATTTACGGATGTGCGCTTCTTGCGATTCTCCGGCAAATTTTTTATACAATTCAACCGCATGATCTTCCAGCTCAATTGTTTTTTTGAAATTTTCTAAATCTTCTCCGAAACATTCCCCCGGCTTAATTTCCGGCATAGCCATTTTTAGAAGTTTAGTTACGATAATGGCATGTTCCAGCTCTACTTTCGCCAAGCGTTTATACATTTTAATGATTTGATAATCTTTGGCTTGCCCGGCCATACATAAATAAGTTGCGCTAGCTTTTGTTTCCAAATTTAGCGTCTCTAACAAATTATTTTTTGATAGCTCGCTAATCCCAGCTTTAATTTCCGCAATCGGCTCGGCTTCATTCGCCGGTTTTATAAAATTTCCTCTTGCCCCGCAAAACGGGCAATCGCTTGGTTTTTCTTCGCCAATATAGGCATCACCGCAAATTTCACAGATGTATAGTTTCATATAATTGAATTATTTAAAAAATTAATATATTATGAATTAGTGCCATCTTAGCTCAGTTGGTAGAGCGACGGTATCGTAAACCGTAGGTCATCAGTTCGATCCTGATAGATGGCTCCATTAAAAACTCCGCAATCCACTCCACTTTGTCAGAACGAATAACTTGCTCCGCAAAAAAACCAAATACCCAAAATAATATTAGGGCATTGTTGCGTTAATTATCACATCAACCCTCTTTTCATTCATTGGAATCTTGCTAATAAAAAGCTGTGGGAAATATTCTACCTCCGCCTTTTCTATGTTGGGATAAGTTTTCAAATATTCAGCCAGCTCATCATTGTTTTTTCCCAAAATACCTTTTTTTAGATTTTCCAAATCAATATTGGGTTGCATCACGCTAGAGGCGTGCATTTTAATATCAATCGTGCCAGCCTTAAAATCAACACTGGCCTTTCCATAATCAATTATTAGTGATCCACTATCAATATTTACTTTTCCACCGCCCAATTTAGCAATAACGGAATTGGCTATCTTTTTAACATCATTCTCGGAAAAAACCAACGCACGCGCGTGAGCTTGAACTTTAATCTCAAAATTATCCGCTGTTTCACCGGCCGAATTAGAAACGCGATAGACAGGCTCATCAACAATAATCGCGTCATCCAAAATCACCGTCCCCGCCGCTTGATCTTTTACTTTAGCCTTAATCGCACTATTTATTTCCAATGACATCTTATCTTTAGCGTCGCTAATATCCTTATCAGCTACAACTTTAATTGTATTATTGCCATTACCGCCACCAGACATCCTTGCTTCCGATTTAGCATAAATCTTGGTATATTTATCATTTCCGCTGCTCTTAAATCCCGGAATGGTAAAATTAGTTGGATCAATATTATAAGCATCCCCCGCTTCATCAGCAACTATCTCCGCTTCAACAACCCCAGGCTTGATTTCTCCGCCAACATTCGTTGTACCCGGAATTGTCACTCCCTGCACCAAACGAAACATTTTTTGATCATCACTCAGAAACCGTGTTGTTGCAACAAGTGGTTGCGGTGAAGAACTGAACTCATTATAGATTGTTATCTTACCTCCGGCTTTTTGATTAGAAACGTTTCTTCCTCCGGTTGCGTCAAAAGTTTTTGCAACTTCTTCGTCAAATTCCATCAACTTTGCTGGAATAATTGATTTATCATAATCAATATCACTATGATTAACATCTCCGGTGATCTCAATATCAGCCGATTTCACCTCCTTCTTGGCAAAAACAGTAATGACTGCTTTTGGCACATAGAGATATCCCTCATAAGCCAACCCTAGGACTAAAACAACCGCCCCCAGAATTGTGATCAGTTTAAAAAAGACTCCGCCAGTTTTTCGAACAGTTTCTTGTTTCTTATTGTCATATCCCTCCCTACTCTTGTTTGAAAAAGTATTTGCATAAAAAAATTTTTCCAATTGCTCGTCCCGCGGAAAATCTCTTTGTCCGGAATCATATCTGTGATTTCTGCCTTGCTCATAACTCTGCCCACTCTTTCCATATGAAATCTTCCCCGAATCGCCAGTCGGAACAAGGGCAGGCACAACACTGGATTTTCGACCAAGACCCGTGGAAATTCCCGTATTTCGAGCCGGCTTACTTGCATCATTATAAGGGACACTTTTCACCCAAGATTCTTCTTTTTTTGGCGCAAGCGAACGAGAACCTCCAATAGCAATGCGCGCACCAGGAGCTGATATGTCATTACGTTTTGCCAAAGAATTTGGGACAGATCCGCTCATATTATTGCGTGAAACATTTCTGACCGGACCACGAGCAGAAAGGGAAACATCCATTGCACCGGAAGCAATGTTCCTAATATCATCGCTTGCCATCATTCCATCACTCACATTTATTCTCTGACCGCTATCCATCCTAGCCCCAGAAGAAACTTCCCTATCCTTCATTTCCACCAATTTCTCCCATCCATTTAAATTATCAATGGGGTCATTTCCCGCATCATTAGAAACAAAATAATTCGCAGAACCAATTTTTTCTAAATTTCTTTGGCTGCGAGAATTCACCTCTCCAAGCTCAGTTGTTTCTATTTCTCGCTCAACTTCCCTTTGTGGCGCATTGTCAGCAACATCTAACTCGCTAAGATCATCTTCTAGCTTTTGCTGGATAGAAATTCCTGCTTTTTTGATCAGCATCTTGCCCAATTTATCCTGAGTTACAATACTAATTTTCAATCCTAAATTATCCGCCTCTTTTCGCAAAAGTTTTAGATTAACGATACTTTGGATAAGAAGTGCTCTTTTTGGCACAACGATAACAGCCTCCGGAGTTTCAGTTTTCCTTAGCCTTTCCACAATTGAAGTTATCTCTTCGTCGATATCAATATAAAATGTTTGATGCATACCACTCAAAATCAAAAATTAAAAATCAAAATACAAAATTATGGAATTTCTTATTTCTGGATCATTTTCACAGCTCTCCTCAGTATTCCCGCCAAGACTTTCTCTTCTCCAACCAATTCTATAACTAAATTGGCCAGTCCCATTGGGGTAATGTCCTGAGGATCTCGCAATTCTCTCGTTTCATCAAGAATATTCACAACATCCTTTGGCTGCAAGAAACTCACCTCTACTTCTTTGGCAAATGGTAAATTTTTAGTCCAAGTTGAGGTCATAAGAGCTTTTTTTATTCCTGGCAATCCCGATCCGCCGCCACACAGAAAAATCCTATTGGGCAACAAATCATTTTCAGAAAATTCCGATAGCGACAATTCAACTCCTGAAAGCCAAACATTGCAATCATCCATAAACATCTTCTCAATTTTAGCAGAAACATCTTTGCCTAGCTTTCCTTCAGCATAGCGTATCTTAAAACTTTCTGCTTCTTCAAAACTTACACCCAACTCAACCGCCAATCTTTTTGTAAATGCCCGGCCACCCAAAGCAAACATCTTCGTACCTTCGAGTCCGCCATTTCTGACAAGAGCGATATCAGTTGTTCCTCCACCGATATCAATGAAAATAGCGCTAAAATCAACAATGTCGTCCACACCCATTGATTTGGCAACAGCATATGGCTCTGCCGCAATCGAAAGAAGATCCAATTTTAACTCATCGGCAATCGTTTGCAAGGCACCCAAATGAACCATTGGGGCATAAGCGTTAAAAACAGAAATGGAAACATCCTTGCCTTGGAAACCTAACGGATTGGTTATTTTATACCCATCAATTCGCACGTCCACAATAGCTGCATTGATAAGTTTTACTTCGATTTCATTGTGTCCGGTTTCCCAAGCTAATTGTTGACGAATTCGATCAAAAGCTTTCCATTGAACTTTTTGGATAATATTTTTCAGTTCCGGAAAATCAATTCGCATCTCAGGTTTAATTCGCTCATAATGGACTGTTGTTGTTGTTCCCTTGACCAACTCTCCAGCGATTCCCACAATCGCCTTTTCTACCTTTTTTATCCCCGCCATCACCACAGCTGCATCAATCGCATGTCGACAATTTCCAATCACACCGGTAATGTCAGAAACAGCTCCGCTATGCATATCCTTAAGACCCTGCCTTGCTCTTCCGACGCCCCTGACAATTCCCGTTCCACTTTCTCCGTCAACCCTAAAAACGAGAGCTTTCACCACTTCCGTTCCAATATCAAGCGACAGATAATAATCCGACGAAGATTTTCCTGTACCTAAAATTTTAGAAAAAATTCCCATTCAAAATTTATTTTTGTATTTCATTCGGTAATTTAATTATAAAACAAAAACTTATTTAGTACAAATCATGCAAACACTTGCGCAAATTGATCGCTATTGTTATAATATTGTAACGATTTTGTCAATTTGGAAAGCTATTTTTAGCAATGTCCTCTTGCAAGAGCGAGGACGCAAGACATAACAGTTATCATAATGTTTAACTGGAAATGATTACAAAATTAATTTTTTAATCATTCATATTCAATGAAAACCAACAAAAAGGCTTATTTTTTCTTTTTCATAGTGTTTTTAGCAGTGTCTGCCGTACTGGCCTATGCCTCAAAAAATTTACTTTTAAAGAATGCTCGAGTAGCCGCTACTAAAATTGCTCCATCTGAAATCACGCCAACTTCAAATCTGGATATGGCAATGGACGCACCAGAAAAAGCAGTTGCTAAAATTGAAACGACAAATCCTGGAACAGATAGCGCAAAAACTTCCCCTTATCTCTTGCATAAAAATATTTCCACTACCTATTTTTGGGTTGGAGAAAAAGCGGGAAAAGATAATAAAAATATTTCTAATCTTCCCAGTGCCTGGGATGAAAATTGGCAGATCCATTATGGCGGTGTAGATGACCCAGTTAATAGAAACGGTTTTTATCCGGCCAGCTTCACGCCCCAAGAAAATCCTTTTTATTTCGCTCTGCCTTATAACGATTTCGATGAAGATGGCAATCCCAAAAATGATCCCCAAGCACTGGCAATTTTTGGCCAAGGGCAAAAATTCGGCTCGGAACAATCAATATGCAAAAATCAGTGGATCAAAATAGTCAAAGGTGATAAAGTCGCTTATGCTCAATGGGAAGATGTCGGACCATTTGGCGAAGATGATAAGGCTTATGTTTTTGACGGAAACGAGCCGAAGAGCAAAGAAAATGATCACGCCGGCCTGGATGTTTCTCCGGCCGTCCATGACTACTTGAGCCTTGGCGACATAGACAAGACTGATTGGCAGTTTATCGACGCCAAAGATGTGCCGGACGGACCATGGAAAAAGATTATTACCACTTCCCAGGTTTATTGGAAATAAACTATCTTTTCTCAAAATTACACATTGACATTCTTGGCTTTTTTTGGCTTAGAAATGCAGTTTTTTTGTGTTTTGTTTTTTTGCCATATCTCAAATTATATAGTATGCTTTCTTTATGAGCGAAAATGGAAACAATCAAGTTTTTTACGCCAAAAGTCCTAAGCGCTGGCAACATTATAAGCGGACAATTTCTACTATTACCGTCTTTTTAGTTTCCATCTTCAGCATAACTCTGGGTAGTATCTTTTTTGAACAAAAACTCCCTTTGCCCGGCTTAAGCAATGAAAATAAAAATTTCAAATCAGTTCCCGCAACCGCTGGTGCCACCATTCCTCCAAAGGCAATTCCCGGATTATCTCAGAATTTGAGCCTCAAAAAGCAAACAACGGGAACTGTTTCCAATCCGAGAGTACTCGGCTATTATGTCAATTGGGACGATAACAGCTTATCCTCACTGAAAGACAATATCCAAAACATCGACGAACTTGTGCCGGAATGGTTGCATCTGGGCGATCCATCCAATCTTCTTTTAGTTGATGATCAGGGTGTTCAAGACACTACCATTAAATACATCGAACAAGCTCGCCCCACGCTACCGATTGTTCCTTTGATTGATAACTACAATAATGATACGCAACGATTTGACACAAACCGGCTTTCTGCCGCATTAGCCACACCCGACTCGCGCACAGCTCTCGTCAATGCGCTCTTGAATTATGTCCGACAAAATAAATTTTCCGGTATCAGCATTGATTTCGAAAATCTGACCGATCACCAACAAGCCAGCATGACGGCTTTCATGCAAGAACTCTATGGCCAATTCCATCCGCTCAATCTAGAGGTTTCTCAGAACATCCCGCTTGATGACAATTCCTATGATGCCAAAACATTATCTCAATACAGTGATTTTCTGATTCTGATGGCTTATGATGAACATGCTATCGATGACACAACGGCTGGCCCGATTGCTTCCCAAAATTGGTTTATCAGCAGTCTTAATGCCCGGCTAAAAGAGGTACCGCTCAACAAATACGTCATTGCCCTCGGAGCCTATGGTTACGACTGGATGGATAAAGAAAAATCAGGCAGCAATTTGAGCTTTCAAGACGCAATGACGCTGGCCAAAAATGCCGGTGCGACAGTAACACTGGATCCGACCTCGCTCAATCCGACTTTTAGCTACACTGATGATAAAAATAAATTGCATCATGTCTGGTTTTTGAACGCAGCGACAACTTTCAATGAAATGGAGATCGGAAAAAAACTGGGCGGTCCCTATGGCTATGCTTTTTGGTATATCGGATCAGAAGATCCTTCTGTCTGGCAAGTAGTGGCTAATCGGGATAAATTAGATCAATCAGTCACAAATAACCTAAAAACAGTCCGGTATGGCTATGGGATCTCCTACGTCAATCAAGGGGAGATTCTTCGCGTGACCAGCACCCCGCATATCGGATCACGAGCATTAACCTATGACACAAAAACTGGTTTCATTACAGAGGAAAAAATGTCTGATTTTCCTTCCCCTTATGTAATCACGCGCTGGGGCGGAGAAGCTTCCAATAAAAAGAAAATTGTTTTAACTTTTGATGATGGACCGGATCAGAACTACACCCCGCAAATCTTGAGTATTTTAAAAAAATACAATGTTCCCGCCACTTTTTTCGTGATCGGTGCCAATGCCAACTTTGATCCAAAACTGCTCAAACAAGAATATCTGGATGGTAATGAAATTGGTAATCATACCTATACTCATCCGGACATCACAAAAATATCAGACTTTCACCTGATGCTAGAGCTTGACGCCAATCAACGCTTGATTGAGGCAATTCTAGGTCATGAAACGCTTTTGTTCCGACCGCCTTATGCCGAAGATATTGAGCCGGATACTGTCTCTGAAGTCTATCCGCTGGCTTTTGCCAACAGCGCCGATTACTACACCGTAGCGATGCATATCGATCCGAGTGATTGGAGTTCTCCCGGCGTGGACACAATTGTCAAACGCGTGATGGACAGCGCTAAAAGTGGAGCTGGCAACGTTGTCCTTCTTCATGATGGCGGCGGAGATCGCAGTCAAACAGTGGCCGCCCTGCCGCAAATTATTGAAGGACTGCAAGGCGCCGGTTTTCAAATCGTGTCAGTAGCAAACTTAATAGGAACGACTGGTGATAAAATAATGCCGATAACTCCCGCAAAAGACCAATTTTTAGTCAAGATTAGTTATTCTGCGGTTATGATCGCTTATTGGTTTTCTCTTTTTATGCATTTTATGTTTTTTACCGGAATTGTTTTGGGAATTATGCGCTTTCTGTTCATCGGAACCCTAGCCGTCATCCAATGGGCGCATGATCGCCGCGGAAAATACAAGGACTTTGAACTGACATACCGTCCGACAGTCAGTGTTATTATTCCCGCCTTTAATGAAGAAAAAGTTATCGTAAAAACTATCCGCGCCATTCTTAATTCCACTTACCCGAATTTAGAAGTTATTGTAGTGGATGACGGATCGAATGACAGAACCTATCAGAAAGCGGTGGAAATTTTTGGATACAATCCTCAGGTGCAAATATTCACTCAAGCAAACAGCGGAAAATCCCAAGCGCTTAACTTTGGGATTGCAAAAACAAATGCTGAAATTATCATCACTCTGGATGCCGACACGGTTTTCTCGCCCAGCACGATCGGAAAATTAGTCCGAAAATTCGCTGACCGAAGAATATGGGCCGTAGCCGGAAATGCCAAAGTCGGCAATCGAATCAATCTTTTGACCCGCTGGCAGGCTCTGGAATATATCACCAGCCAAAACTTGGATCGGCGCGCATTTGAAATGATGAATTGCATCACGGTAGTACCAGGAGCAGTCGGCGCCTGGAAACGGCAAGCGATCATGGAGGCAGGAGGATTTTCCAGCGATACGCTGGCGGAAGACACTGATCTGACTTTTAATATCATCAAGCATGGTCACCTTGTCGCCTATGACGATGAAGCTATCGCCTACACTGAAGCGCCGGATACGACCAAAAACTTCATTAAGCAACGTTTCCGTTGGATGTATGGAACGCTGCAAACAATTTGGAAATATCGTGACGTTTGGGGCAAGAAAAAATATGGCGCGCTAGGGCTTTTTTCCGTGCCGAACGTCCTGCTTTTTCAAATAGTTTTCCCTTTGGTTTCGCCACTAATGGATTTAATGATGGTTTTTTCCATCATCTGGGTCGCCATTCAGAATCATTATCACCCGATTGACTACTCATCGCTCTACGGATTTCAAAAAGTTTTCTTTTATTACATTCTCTTTTTGCTAATTGACTTGGTTACTGCCACTATCCCGTTCTTTTTGGAACGGAAAGAAAAATGGTCCCTAATCATCTGGCTTCCCTTGCAACGTTTCTATTACCGCCAGCTGATGTATTATGTCGCAATTAAAGCTTTCACCACAATGGTACGCGGAAAAACTGTCGGCTGGGGAAAATTCGAAAGAAAAGCAACGGTCACCGAAACTGCATAATGCTTTGTCGCATCATCGCCTGAACACTTTCACATCAATCAAAAGCGATAAAGCATAGATAAAAAAACAGCAAAAAAACTCCCAATCCTGGTTAAAAAAATCCGACTTATTTTCAAAATTCAAAATAGAAAGATATTACTATACTTTCTCTTTGCGCCCGCTTTCCTTTTTTGTCCTAAGATACATCGGGAAAGCGACAAAACTCAGAAGCATTTGCAAAAATCGTCCTAAGATTGCGGCAACTATAATGGGCGAACTACTCACCCCGAAAAAACCAAAAAAGGTTACATAGGCCCATTCCTTGAGGCCAATATTGTTAATCGTGACCGGAATAGCCGAAACAATCGTGATAAGAAAAATTACCGAAAGATAATTAAGGAAACTAATTTGCACTCCCAAGGCCGTCAGAAGCACAAGATTAGCCAGCGCCATTCCAATCATTGCAAATAAGCAACCCCAAACAATTGATTTCCACAGCACGCCATGATCATGACTATAAGCTTGCAATTCACGAAAAAAATGACGAATTTTCTCAGGCAAAAAACGCGCAGATAGTTTTTGTAAAAAAACCAATTCCCTGATCTTCACAATCAATAAATTCGCAATCAAAAAACCAATAATCGCCAAATTAAAAAGCACTAAAACTTTGTTTCCTATAACAACCCGCCAATTCAAGAGACTAAAAAATAGGGCTAGGATTGTCGCAGCAACAAGACCAGTCAGCCGATCCATTACCACTGTCGAAGCCGCCTGCGCGTATTTTTTTTCCGGCTGGCCAATCTGATAGGCGCGATAGGTATCACCGCCGATAAAAGACGGCATAAAATTATTCACAAAAGAGCCGGTCAAGTAAAACTTAAAAAAGTCCCGAAATGGACTGTGAATTTTTTTATGATTAGCAAGAATTTTCCATTTGTATGATGAAATGAGCATACCCACAACCACCAAAATCAAATAGAGTATTACTTGCCAAATCTGCACGCGCACAAGATATATCCAGGCTTCGTGCCAGTTGACTTTGAAAATTACCCAAGTTAAAAGTCCAAGACTGACTGCAAGTTTTAGGATAAATTTGGCTAGTTTTTTTTTCATTATTTATTTTTTACCAACCTGCTTATATACCTCAAAATATTTCTCTGCCACGCTTTGCCAACTCATTTTTTCGGCCAGTGTCCGACTTACCAGTGCCATTTTTTTTCGCAATTCTTCGTCTAAAATTAATTTTTCAATCTTATCCGCAATATCCTGGCTATCTTTAAATTTAATAATAAAGCCATTTTCACCATCAGTTACCAATTCGCTTGCACCTCCAGTGTTGGTCGAAACCAAAGGCAGTCCAACCGCCAGAGCCTCAAGCATGGCATTACTCATTCCTTCATTAAGCGATGGAAAAACAAAAAGACTTGCTTCTTGATAGTAAGGCAACACATCTTCGTGCGGAATACGACCAAGAAATACAACATTTTTTTCCAACCTAGAATCCTTCACGAATTGTTCCAATTTTTCTCGCGCATTTCCATCCCCCATAAGTTTTAGGTATATCTGGGGGTACTTAGGAACCAATTTCGCAACCGCTTCAATAAGATAGTTGATCCCCTTTCTGTCAGTTATTCTTGAAGCTCCCACTGTAAGGACAAATCTAGCCTGTGCTGCATTTTCCAATTTAGGAAAAAATTGTTTCGTGTCAATCCCGTTATAAATAATTTCGATTTTCTGTTTTGGACTAGATCTAAAAGCTAACTCGCGCAAACCTTCACTATTAGATACGACTCGACTGGATCTTCTCCAAATAAATTTAATCAGTGGCGTGATTAGTTTATAGAGAAATGTGAATCGATCACTATAATACGGCACATCCGATCCGCGCAAAGAAATAACATATGGCAATCCAAATTCAAATCTAAGAAGCAGCGACAGAAATCCACAAGGCACCGTGAAAAAAGAGTGAGTCAGATCATATGACTGTTTATTTTTTCGCGCATCTCTCACTAACTTTCGAGAAAAAATATACGCTCGCCATGAATAAACCAACAAATCTTTTTGTGATTGAAAATGCAATTTTTCCGCATTCTTGCCAATGGGCAATCGGTGAATTTTGATTTTTTTCCCCAACTCAACGAGATGATAATTTTCATCAATCGAAGATGTAATTAAATCTAGCTCCAAGTCAGGTATTTTGACAAATTCTTGCAAAATACATTCTGTCGCATTGGCCGCCCCTGCGCCAAGTGGCGGATATTCATAGTTGAAAAAAAGTATTTTCATAAATTGAAATCACAAAGACACGCGACCGATTGAGTGATATTCAAAACCCTGTTCCTTCATCTTCTTTGGATCATAGAGTAATCGTCCGTCAAAAACTACAGGAGATTTCAAGCGTTTTTTGATCTCATCAAAATCAACACTGCGAAATTCTTTCCATTCCGTGATAATAAGCAACGCGTCAGCATGATCAAGCGCATCATATTTGCTTTCAAAATAAGTAATGCTCTGATTATCACCAAAATATACCGGCGATTTAGCCATTGCCATTGCTTCCGGATCATGCGCTTGAATTTTCGCTCCGAGACTAATGAGTTTATTAATAATTGTTATTGCGGCAGATTCGCGCATATCATCCG
>DAIEIZ010000071.1 GCA_027351145.1 Candidatus Moraniibacteriota bacterium
ATTTATTTTTTCCGGAAAAACCACCCAATTTTTCTGAATCTCTCCTGGCTTGGAAATCAGCTTGGGGATTTTCCAATTCCAATTTTTAGCTAAAAAGTCCTTAACACTAATTGATGTCAGCGCCACGCCAGGCGGACAAGACCCATTGAAAGCCACATAAGTCATATAGATTCTCCTGCCAATAACGGAAAGTCGTGGATCCTCGCAACCACTCCAACTTCCACCAGAACTGTATGGATAGCAATAATTAACTTTTTTTGTTCCGCCATATTCGAAAGGTTGAACTGGAGCATAAACGGGCTTTTCTAATCTCTCTGTGATATTAATACCATCCTCACTAGAGGCATAGCCCAAAACAGAAATCCCCTTGTCTCCTAGCGCACGATAAAGCAGATGAACCTTTCCGTCAAGATAGATTGCCGCCGGATTAAATGTTTCGCGAGATTCCCAAGCATGCTCTTCAATTGGTCCAATGATGGGATTTTTTTCATGCCTCTCGAGTTCAAGCTGGCGTATCCGCTTTTGCGTTGTTACTACTTTCGCCGGCTTTATTTGCTTTTGCTTCTTTAGAACTTTTTTCTTGCTAGCTTTCACGCAGCTGATAATTGTCCAAGGATTTGAAATAGAAATAGCCTTAAGCTCGCCACAAAAATCCCAATAAACCAAAAGTCTCTTTCCTCGATAAAAGCTACCAACAAAATTAGCTTCCCCGCTTTTCCATTCCTTGGGCTGAGTCCAGATTGGACTTCTTGAGCGCCATAATATTTTGCGATAATTATTCTTGTCAACAATTACCGCCCCTAAACTTAGTTTATAGGCTCTATTTAGAGCAGAATATAAAACAACCAATCCTTCTTTCACGAAAAAGATATTTACCACCGACAAAGACTGACTGTCGAAATATCCCTCGCGAGGACGCAAAAAAGCGGAACGTTTTATGTCCCACTTTTTCAAATCAACAGAAGTTGCAATTCTAATCAAGTGCTCTCCAAAAAACATGAGATACTTTTCGGAAAGAGTAGCACCATCAGTTATCAAACCACAATTTTTAATATTATCAATTGCGCCAATTTTTTTCCAACACACACAATCTTCGGACACAGCACTCAATATTTTTCCCGCCTTTCCGTAAGAAAGAAAATAACCCTCTTTTATTTTTGATATTTTAAACCCCTTTTCTATATCGAATTTATTGCTTAAGCCAAAAATTTTATTTTTAAAAATCATCCGCTGATTCAATTGAGAAAAATCTATCCCATTCGAACTTTTCAAAATTTCAATTGGACCATTCTTTCTATCATCTTTTATATAAAAAAGGCGCACTTCCTTCCCCACTTCAGAAAGAGAAAGCCAGCAAGTTTTACCTTGATTATTCATACTTTTGTCCTCTTATATAAAAATCAACAACACCTGCTAATATATTATCACAAATCAAAAATTAAGTAAATATGTTGTGAGCTTATGCATATGTTTTATTTTTTTGTTTTTTCAAAAAATATGCTAGAGTAGGTTTAGTTTTAGAAAACCTTTCCAAAAAAATGAAATACCGCCTTCACACAACATCACTGCTAGCTTGGGATGCAATGCTCAAGACAATAGATAATGCTCAAAAATCCATCTATATCGAGATGTATATTTTTCTTGATGACACAAAAAAAAGTCATAACTTTATTGGAAAATTAAGAGCAAAAGCAAAAAATGGAATACGTGTAGTGATTGTCGCTGACGCTTTCGGCAGCAAGCTCCTCAAGGAGAAAGTATCTAAAGCCATCACAAAATCAGGCATAGAATTTATCTTTTTCAGTCATTGGCTGCGCCACATCCACCGCAAAATTCTTATTGTTGATGAAAAAATCGCCTTTATTGGAGGGGTCAATATAGGCAGGCGCTTCAAAAATTGGTCCGATCTCCAGCTGGAAATGCGTGGCAGAATTGTAAAGCGAATATTGCAATCCTTCTCTTATACCTATGCGATGGCTGGCGGTAAAAATAAAAAAATTCTCAATTATAGAAAAAAGAGGCTTGTGAGTAAGTTAAGATTTTGGCTTCTGGATCATTGGCCAACCAGAAATATCTACACACTCAAAAATCATTACATTGAAAAAATTTCCGGGGCAAAAAAATCTATCCAGATTGTCACGCCCTATTTCACTCCTCCGCGCTGGCTAATTTCATTGCTAGATGACGCTATCAGACGCAGAGTTTCAATTGAGATTCTTATTCCTAAAAAAGTTGACTGGAAAATCATGAATCTCATAAATTATCGATATATGCACAGCCTTCATAGCTTGGGCATAAATTTTCATCTCTCTAAAATCATGAACCATTCTAAATTGCTCATCATCGATAATGAAGAAGGCCTCATAGGATCACAAAATGTGGATATATTTTCCTTTACTTTAAATAGTGAAGTTGGAATTTTTTTTCGTGAAAAAAACCTGCTTGAGGAACTTGAGCAGGTTTTTTCTGACTGGAAAAAACATTCTACAAAATTTGAACCGAGAAAATATAAAATGAAAATTAGCGACTACCTTATTCTCGCTTTCCTCAAAATCTTCCGGCCAATTCTTTAACTTCGCTAACCACCAACTTTTGGTATCATCTATTTCCCCTGGCTTTATCCGGCAGGTTGCGACGGTCTGATTTGAATGTTGTCTGCCGCGATGCTGCCATCAGCATTACTATTGCCGCTTATCATCACATTCTCACCCACACTCAAATCCGAAGCAGTGCCAACATCCGCCTTTCCAACTGCCGTAGATCCAGAATAATAGACAATCTTTGAACTGCCATCCCTGGTTTTGATTGTAATGCTAGTATCATCTTTGGAAATAATTTGACCATTAGAAAAACCGCCGCCACCCATACCGCCTGGTCCGCGTTGACCTCGCTGTCCGCCGCCTACCCCTCCGCCAGTATTATCAGCTCCATTGCCACCGCCGTTTCCCCTGCTCTGTCCCTGCCTTGATTGCGTCGTAGCGCCAGTTGTCTTATTTGTGCCATATAGCATTCCGCCATAAAACATTCCTCCAGCAACTATAATAAGTATTGCGAGATTTGTTATATTTTTCTTTTGCATATAATTAACTACAAAAATACAAAAAATAGACTCAATTTATTTATTTGCACTTTTGTAATTTTATAGTAATTAAATTATTACTCATATCTCAGCGCCTCTATCGGGCTTAGACTCGCTGCTCTGCGCGCCGGATAAAAACCAAAAATAATTCCTACTCCAGCCGAAACTCCAAAAGCCAACACCACAGTAGAAAGCGATACTTGCGTCGTTATTCCCGCAAACTTAGTC
Source organism: Candidatus Moraniibacteriota bacterium (assembly GCA_027351145.1). Taxonomy (GTDB): domain Bacteria; phylum Patescibacteriota; class Minisyncoccia; order Moranbacterales; family UBA2206; genus UBA9630. The sequence goes on from DAIEIZ010000071.1 coordinate 3,308, forward strand.
ACAGCGAGAGCTGCCAACCAGCCAAGCAAAACTCCAACTGCGCCACCTAAAAATGTCAGCACTACCGCCTCGGATAAAAACTGCAAATTAATATAAATCTTTCTAATTCCAACAGCTTTCCGCAAACCAATTTCTCGCGTCCGCTCTGTTACTGTTGTGAGCATCATATTCATGATACCGATACCACCAACCAAAAGTGAAATGCCAGCAATCGAGGCCAGAAGCATTGTGAAAGTACCAGTAATGCTCGATGCTGTCGCTATAATATCAGCCTGATTGATTGTGCTAAAATCGGCTTGAGTGGAATCGGAAATACCATGCCTTTGCAAAAGCAAATCAGTTAAATCATTTTGAACTGTCGGTAAAATAGTTGAATCTTGCGCGGAAACACTAATTGTCGTGATATAAGTATCGCCAGACAGATAATGTTGCTCTGTGGAAAGCGGAATGTAGATTGCATCATCCGCATTATTAAAGCCAGTGCCGCCCTTGGATACCGTAAGACCAATTACCTGAAAATCAATATTTTTAATACGAATAGTTTGTCCGGTTGGGTCCACTCCCGCACCAAATAAATCATCCCGCACACCCGGACCAATCACTGCCACTTTCGCAGAAGTCTGATTTTGATAGGCAGTAATAAAAGTTCCCGAATCAATTGCCACATTTCGCACAATAGTATAATCCGGCACCGTACCGGTAATTTGTGTGTTCGTATTATTGCCTTTGGCTGTCACTTGATAGCGGTGAGTGTCTTCTGGCGCAACGCCGGCAACATTTTGCACTTCGCTCATAATAGCATTAGCATCCTCCAATTTTAGCGATTGAGCGCTCCCCTGACCGGCGCTAACGCCGGCGGTTCTTTGCGCTCCCGGAGAAACGATAATCAAATTAGATCCGATTGATTGAATCCGAGCTTGGATAGAAGCTTGTGATCCCTGACCAATCGCCACCATCGTAATCACCGACGCAATTCCAATCACAATACCTAAAATAGTAAGACCTGAGCGAACTTTATTTCCCGCCAACGACCAAATCGTTTCATTGAGCAAATCTTTTATCATTTCTTTTTTATATCAGATTCAATTAATCCATCTCTAATAGTGATCACTCTTTGGGCAAATTCCGCTATTTCCGGTTCATGCGTAATAAGCACAATCGTGTGCCCCCTTGAGTTAAGTTCCAAAAATGTTTGCATAACAACATGGCTGGTTTTTGTGTCCAAATTTCCCGTAGGTTCATCTGCTAAGATAATGGCCGGATTATTAATGAGGGATCTTGCAATTGCCACTCTTTGCATTTGCCCGCCAGACAGTTGATTAGAAAGGTTATTAAATTTACTCTCTTCCATTCCAGCATATTTTAAAGCTTCTCGTGCCCTCTGTTCGCGTTCTTTTTGCGTTGCATCGCTAAATAGCAATGGCAAAGTTACATTACGCAACACAGTAGTTCGTGGCAATAAGTTAAAAGACTGAAAAACAAATCCGATTTTCTCTCGGCGCAAATCAGACAGATCGTCATCATTTAATTTGGAAACTTCTTTTCCGTCCAAAAAATATTCTCCACTCGTAGGAGTATCAAGAGCTCCCAAAATATGCATCAAAGACGACTTTCCGCTACCCGATGGGCCAATAATTGCCACGAACTCGCCTTTTTCAATCTTGAAATTAAGCCCACGTACTGCCTGAGTTTCCACATCACCATTAACATAAGTTTTGCTTATATTTTTACATTCAATCATATGAAATACGCGAAATTAGTTAATATCCGCATGAATCAAACTATCCTTTTCGTTAAAATTAGTTTTATATTCATTAACTTTCGTGCTTTATATTTTTAACCTCCAAATCCCCTCCCTCCTCCAATACCAGGAAGTCTTGCTCCGCCCTGGCCGGAAGTGCTGGTACTAGTTGTCGCATTTGGATTAATCGTACGCGTGACTACATTATCTCCAACACTGAGACCGCTCGCAATTTCCGTATCAGTATTATTGGCAGCTCCAACTTGCACAGTCACTTGTCGCGGAGTGGTTTGATTACTATTCAAGACCTCCACGTAATTATTATTTCCTTGTGTCTTAACGGCACTATTGGGAATAATAATCACATCCTGTTTAACACCGGTGATAATAGATGCTGAGACACTCATGCCCGGTTTGATACGCTGATCAAGCGCATCGAAACCTATGGTCGCATTGTACGTCACCACTCCTTGGGTAATTGTTCCAAGCGAATCCATTTTCTCCACTTTGCCGGAAACTGTCAGTCCCGGCACAGCATTGAAAGTCATCATTACTTTTTGTCCAAGCTGAACATTTGGCACATCCACTTCGTTGATTTGAACTTGCGCTTTCATCGTTCCAAGATCGCCAATAATCATTGGCACTGTTCTTGAACTTCCAGAAGAAAGCTTGCTTAGATCATCCCCGTTTTTAATATTAATGGCGTTGACGGTCCCACTGCTCGGAGCAACAACATTGCTTTTGGCTAAGTCAGAAAGCGCGCTCTGATATTTTGCCTGTGACACACTGACATTCTGATTGGCAACCTCTAGAGATTGCTTAGCAGACTGAAGTTGGTTATTCAGAATCCTCGACTGTGCATACCCGGATTTATTGTGATCATAATTATACTGTGCTTGTTTTTCAGAAGCCTTGGCCGATTCAACAGATTGCTGTGACTGTAGATAGGCATTTTTGGCACTTGCCGAGCTGATACCAAGCTGATCATTCACAATAAAAAAAAGTGTCTGGCCTTTTTTAACCTGATCGCCAATATTAACTGCCAGATTTGCGACTGTTCCGGTTATCGTCGGATCAATGTTGACGCTTTGATCCACAATCACATTGCCACTACCAGAAATTGAAGTTGTCAGCGTACCTTTTTGTGCTGCTGTCGTTTTATAGGTTATAGCAATATTTGTGGCATGTGTGCTTTTGTACCAGAAATACCCCCCTCCGATAACTATAATTACGATAATGGCCACATAGCTCTTTTTCATTTTCATAAAATTAATTGTTATTACTGGTATTGTCAGTATTAGAATTATTATTACTTCCTACAATATTGGGGTTATTAGGAAAAACTCGAATCAAATCAGCATTCACGACGCCTTGATCATTATTCGGCGTCCCCATTACCACAATTTGCTCATTAGCCTTAAGATCAGCAATCTTGAGATCAGTTGCTCGATCCTTAATAATGGTTTTATCTGAAACAACAATAGTATTTTCTTTATTATCACGATCTTTCACGATCAAATTATTACCTGAAATGGAAACTATCGTTCCGGCAAGACCATGCGCATTGCGAAAGCCTCGTCCTTCAATATCCCGAGGAAGATTAAGCATACCGCCATGATTATCATTATTGCCCATCATGGGACCGCCCCCTGGTCCAAAACCCATAAAGTTCCGTTCGTAGTTTTGTCCCCATTGGTAGGAAAATTTGGCTTTGTGCAATCCTACCGCAACTCCGCCGGCAAAACTGATGAAAATAACAAGCAAAACGCCAACAACACCAGCGGCTATCTTAAATTTTCCTGATTTAACTATTTCCTTTGTATCCATGGTCATATAAATTAAATAAATTTATGTTTATAAGAAGCCTTGCTGTTATAATAAGAATTAGCTGAAATTAACATTGTAAAAATTGGCACCAAAAGAATCGTAGTATAAACGGTTGGAAAAGTCTCCAGGAGGGATTGCATAAACGTATCCCAATTTCCGGCAACAACAGCAATATCTGAAAAAATCAAGGAGAGCATACTCCAAAACTCCGATTGCAAAAACGCCTGTCCAAAAAAAATCCCTGCAAAAATAGCCAGCGCAAATGAACCGCCCAGTCCAAAATAAGAAAAAATCAGCTGTCTTTTTGCTTTTCTGATTTTTTCTTTCTCAATCCGAGATAAAATAAAACCCGCAAGCACCACCGGCGGATCAATCTCACTGATATTTTTAAATAATTGTCTTAATTTATTACTCATAATATATGTTTCAGGGACTTGCGCGCCTAACGCCCCATGAAAATGAAAAAAACATAGAAAGCAATTAAACGCGCACGTCTCAAGGCTACTACGATTAAGAATTGATTATGGATGCAAAAGTTCATGTTTAAATGCCTGTAAGGCTCTTTGGTGCTGACTTTTGGCTGTATTATAGGGAATATTTAATATATTAGCAATTTCCGACAGACTCAAATCATCTCTATAGCGTAAAAACAGTATGGTTTGATATTTCTTAGGCAGATCATTCAAGCGCTTATCAAATTCACCTTCCGATTCAAATCGCTCCAAGATTTCATCCGGCAGAGGCTTGTCTTCGGAAATTTCATCCAGCTTATTGTATCCCTCACTATTCTCAAAAAGCGTGAAAGGTAAGGTTTTTTTCTTTTTCCAGAAATCACGAGCATTATTTTTAGCAATTGAAAACAACCAAACTTTGAAATTTTTATCCACATCAAAACGCCGAATATTTTTCCAGGCCTTGAGAAATGTTTCCTGTGTCAAATCATCAATAAGTGCTGCATCCCCTCCGGTCAAGCGATATAAAAAATTATACACGGATTTCAAATGCCTGTTTACCAAAATTTCAAAGGCTGCATCATCCCCAGCCAGAAAGTCGGCAATCAATTGTTTGTCAGATCGTTCCATAAATCAATCCTAGCAAGAAATCTCAAAAATGGCGAGCATGGCACAAAAACGTCCCGCCAAAGCGGGGTGGGTCGTCTCTGCAACTTCACATTTACCCATCCTATATTTGGTGCTATCATGAGATTATAACCACTTTGAAAAAAATATCATGCTTACAATTTTAGTTGCCATTTCTCTTGTTTTCAATCTCATCACCTTGGCTTTATTTTTTATGCGGAAATCCAATGATAATTCGGCACTCATCAAAGAAAGCAATGAGCGGATCGGGCGCGTTCTTCGAGAAGAAATGTCAGCTAACCGCACAGAAACATCTATTTCCAGCAAAGAAACACGTGAAGAAATCAGAAAATCAATTAAGGATTTTAGCGATTCGCTTAATCGTCAAGTATTTACACTTACTGAAGTGCAAAATAAAAATTTTTCCGGTTTTTCCAACAAACTCGGCGAAGTGATTGAAAAAAATGATAAAAAGATGGAATATGTCCGGGAAATAATTGAGAAACGACTGGAAAATATCCAAAAGGATAATAGTGAAAAGCTAGAAAAAATGCGTGAAACAGTAGATGAAAAATTGCATGCCACCTTGGAAAAACGCCTCGGAGAATCTTTTAAGTTAGTTAGCGAGAGATTAGAGTTGGTACACAAAGGCCTTGGGGAAATGCAGACTCTGGCAAGCGGCGTAGGAGATCTTAAAAAAGTACTGCAGAATGTTAAAACCCGTGGCACTTGGGGAGAAGTGCAACTTGGCACGCTACTTGATCAAGTCATGACAATTGAGCAATATGAGAAAAATGTCGCAACCAAAAAAGACAGTAACGATCGTGTCGAATTCGCAATCAAAATTCCCGCCAAAAATGAAAAATTGAAAAATATCTGGCTTCCAATTGATGCTAAATTTCCCTTAGAAGATTTTCAAAATCTGATCGACGCAGAAGAAAAATGCGATTTGGCCTTGATTGCTTCCTTGGGCAAAGCACTGGAAGCGCGCATTAAATCAGAAGCAAAAGACATCAAAGAAAAATATCTCGATCCGCCCTACACCACTGATTTTGGAATTTTGTTTTTGCCAATAGAAGGGCTCTATGCGGAAGTTTTGCGCCGTCCCGGCTTAGCTGATACTTTGCAACGAGATTACAAAGTAATCATTACCGGACCAACCACGATTGCCGCCATTCTCAACAGTCTTCAGATGGGTTTTCGAACATTAGCAATTGAAAAAAGATCGAGTGACGTTTGGGCGACACTAGGGGCTATTAAAACTGAGTTCTCTACTTTTGGCGACCTGCTTGATAAAACCCACAAAAAATTACAAGAAGCATCCAATACGATTGAAAGTGCATCCAGAAAAAGCCGGTCAATTGAACGAAAACTTAATAAAGCTCAAGAGATGCCTATGCCGGAAATTGTCAAAGAATTACCATTGGGAGGGGTTGAAAAATGATGCGCCAATTTCTATTTGAAACCTGATTATCCTAAAATTGATTTTAAAAAATAGTTATTGGAATTTAGGAATTATTTAGAACAATTGGGGCAATTAAAATAATTAGCATAATTTTTAAAATCATATGGATCTGCAACTAGAACAAAGACTTGCCGAACAAGACCGGAAGCTCGACAAGATTTATGTTTCAATCGAAAAGATGCGCAAGTATTTTTTTTGGACAATGATTATTACCATCGCCACTATCGTCATTCCCATTCTCGCCCTCATCGTGGTTATTCCCTGGTTTCTGGGAGTAATAACTAATGCTTACAATATTCAATGATAAAAAAAGCAAAACAAAAAAATCCACTCTCTCAAGTGGATTTTTCTTATTCTCAAAATTGAGATAAAAACTATTTCAAAGTCACAGTTGCACCAGCTTCTTCAAGTTTCTTTTTCATTGTTTCTGCATCAGCTTTGGAAACTTTTTCCTTGATTACCTTTGGAGCAGCATCAACCAAATCCTTAGCATCTTTCAACCCAAGACCAGTCAATTCACGCACAGCTTTGATCACATTAATCTTTGACGCACCGGAAGCGGTTACTTCCACATCAAACTCAGATTTCTCTTCCGCAGCAGGAGCAGCGTCACCAGCAACTGGAGCTGCGGCCATCATCACGCCCGCAGAAGCAGAAACGCCAAACTTCTCTTCCAAAACCTTCACCAGCTCAGAAAGTTCTAAAACGCTCATTGTTTCGATTTCACTCACAAGCTTTTTAAATTTCTCCGGAACTTCAATGTCCTTTTTTTCGTCTGTCATACGCTTAGTACCAGTTAAATAGTTACCTAGCTTATTGGTCAAATAGTGATTTCGACATATTCAACCTTCCAACTATTCAACTAATTAACCAATTTAAAAAAATTATAATAAATTAACGAATTATTTTTTATCTGCGACCGCTTTCAGTACTCGAACAAATCCACTCAAATTTCCCGATAGCACTCGGACAAAATTCGAGACTGGAGCATTGATTGTGCCAACGAATTTAGCCAGCAGTTCATCTTTGGAAGGCAATTTGGAAAGCGCAATCACCTCATCAGTGCTAAGCATCTTTCTTTCCAAAATTCCTCCTGTCACTTTCAGCTTATCATTCACCTTGGAAAATTTGCTCAAAATTTTTGCTGCTGCCACCTCATCTTTTGGCGAAACAGCTACTGCAATTTGCCCCTCCATTTTAAGCACATCAGTTTCAATTTCAGCATTTTTGAGCGCAATATTAATTAAGGTCTTTTTGACCACTTTGAGGCTAATCCCTTCTGTTCGCAGTTCTTTGCGCAATGCTACCATGTCTTTCATGTTAAGCCCCTTGAAATCAGAGAAAACCACAGCTTTCGCGCCCTTCAATTTTTCTGATAACTCAGAAACGATTACATCTTTTTGAATCTTCGTTTGCATATAATTTTATGACTTTATCCAATTAAAAACTGCGGCTATCCCGCAGATTAATTTCAAAAAGAGATTCTTTTTGAATTTTCCTCAATAGGACTTATAAATGCCTATCGTCTGCGGAAAAAATTTTTACTATTTTCGTTATTCAGCTTTCGACTCCTCCACTTTTTCAACTGGAACCGCATCTTTTACTTTTTCAGTTATCACTTCAGCAGGAGTTTCTTCTATTTTTACAGCAGCCTCCTCTTTCGGCGCCTCCGCTTCGACCGCAACCACTTTCTTTGGCAATTTCACCACTCTTTTCTTTTCTGCAATCACACTATTTTTAACTAGCAGGTTATGCACTGTATCAGAAGTGGTAGCTCCTTTTTCCAGCCAATATTTGATGCGCTCAGTATGAAAAACTGTTTCCTTGGAATGCGGATTATGACTGCCTAAAATTTCCACATGTCTTCCTCCTGGAGCGACTGTGTTTTCCTGCAGCATTATTTTAAATTGCGCCGTATTTCTTTTTCCTGTTCTAGCGAGACGTATAGTCAGCATAAAATTTGTCTTTAATAAAAAACCAGAGACGAAAATATCGCTCTTTTTTGCATAATTTAGGTTACTGAGATAGTTTAAGGCTTTTTAAAATAATTGTCAAGTGTCCGTATGGCTTTAGCACCACCCAACGATAAGATTTTTTATATCAAATAAACTAGCTTATGTTGTGACTGCGAAGCGATTCCGGGATGACTCTTTTTTTCTTGCGTACAATATACATCGGTCGATTGGTTACTTCAGCGTGAATATTAGCAATATAGAGTGCGATAAGACCAAGGCAAATAAGCACAATTCCAATTAAGAACAAAATAACAACCGCCAAAATTGCTGAACCGGAAAAGCCGACTTCTTTGAAAATATAGCGATCAAGTATGATGAAAACCCCCAAAATACCTGAAAGAAAGGTGATAATCACGCCAAGATATCCGGCTAACTTCAAAGGAAACAAGCTAAAAGAAATTACACTGTTGAAAGCCAAGTGAACCAATTTCCAAAAACTATAGGCTGGCACACCATGGATTCGCTCGTTCGCTTCAAATTGGATATACTCGCGTCGAAAACCCAACCAATCAATGAGTGCTCTGGTCATGCGATTTCTTTCTGAGAGCTTGTTGAACTCATCAATCACCACGCGATCTATTAGGCGAAAATCAGTCGCTCGCGTTACGATTTCCATGTCCGATATTCGATTAATCATTTTATAGAAAAAATAGGAACCGGCTTTTTTGATAAACCCCTCACCTTTATTTTTCTCTCTCACACCCACCACAACTTCCACCCCAGCCTCCCATTTTTTAATAAACTCGGGAATCATTTCAATTGGATGTTGCAAATCAGCGTCCAGGACTATGCAGGCATCGCCACGACAACTGTTAATTCCAGCCGTAACAGCAATTTCTTTGCCAAAATTGCGAGAAAAATCAATCATTCTTACTCGCGCATCTTTTTCGGCTATTTTTTCTAATTCAAAAATACTATTATCCCGACTGCCATCATTGATAAAAACAATTTCCCAAGCATAATTGAGCGCATCAAGAACCACCTTAATTTTTTCATAAAAAAGAGGTACATTCTTTTCTTCATTATAAACCGGCACGATAATCGAAAGTAATTTTTTTTCTGATTCCATGTTATTCTAAGTTTGCTTTTGGTGTTCAAATGACTTAAACACAAAAGGCAAGCTACTAACCAAGGCTACAAACTGAGCAATGATGCCTATGCTTAATATAGCATAAATAGTGTGTCCGAGAAATAGGATAGCAACAGCTCCAAAAACGGCCACCGCGAGCATCCCATAGACCACCCTGATTCGGTGCAAAGAAAGCAAGTATTGCAAGGTCAGGTTCACGATCGAAAAGAGCACTACCATGATCGCGAACCAACCCAGATAGCCCGAAACATCATTATACTTTGCTCCAAAAAGCAATGAGAGAATCAATTTTGGCGCGATAAAATAGACTGCGACAGAAATAACAGAAACTATAATCATTAGAGAGAAAGCTTGTAGAAAGAGTTTTTTCGTATTGCTTTTTTTGTGGTTATGTTCCACTGACATAGAAAATAGCACTGAAGCAATTACGCCAGTGGCAAAAAAAATAATCTTGGAAACAATCGTCAGTGCGCCATATTGACCCGCCTCAATGTCAGAAAGATTATGCTTAGCAAGAACCATGTCTAAGTTACCAAGAGCGGTAATCGCCAAATTACCCATAAAAAAAGTGGCGACAGTGCTTTTGACTGGTCCAAAATTTAGCTTACTGATTTCATGTTTATCATTTTTACCGGCGATAAAAATGAACTTGAGGCAAACCAGTGCGATGACATATGTGCCCACAGCTGAGAGAAAAAAGCTCAGCATCAGCCCATTGACTTTGAGCCCAATTGCAATGAACACGAGCGCGGAAACTAATTTTAAAGCGCCCCCGGCAATCGCCGCCCAACTAGATTCTTTGAATTTCTGCCAACCGCTAAGCATCCCTTGCGCGCCGGAAGAATAGAGAGAAAGCAGCATTGATGTCCAAACAATAATCAATGGGATATCGCTTTCAATATTGAGAAATTTACTAATAAATGGTGTGAGCAAAATAGTCAGAAGAAAAACCGGCGTGCCATATTGCATTATTTTTTTATTAAAATAACGCAGAAGTTCGTAGCTTCTTTTTCTGTCATCTTGCGCTTTGCACTCAGCGGCATATTTCGTCATCACCATGATCAGTGTCGCTGCCGGGACAGAGATAATGGTCATAAGCGAAATCAGCGATTCTGTTTCTCCATAGACTACCACGCTCACCATTCTTCCCACAACCAAATGAAAAATGTAGTTGAGAACATTATTCACCATACTGCCGGCAAAAAGTACAAAACTATTCCAAGCAAAAGCATTGTTTCTGATTTTTTTAAGCATATTTATTTTACCTTGTAATACCACCTGTACCACTCCACAAAATTCGCAATCCCCTTTTCAATTCTCGTCGTTGGCTTCCAGCCTAATTTTCGCAATTTTTTAATATCTGCTACAGTCGAAGGCACATCGCCCGGTTGCATCGGCATCATATTCATCTGCGCTTTTTTCCCCAGACATTTCTCCAGCACTTCAATATAGCGCAAAAGTGTTTCCTCCTTGTCTCCGCCGATATTCATCACGCCGCATGGCAAATTTGCATCCAACACGGTAATTGTGCCGGAAACGATATCGTCCACATAGGTAAAATTACGGCTCATTTTTCCATGATTATAAACATCTATCGGAAGTCCGGCGAGAATGTTTTTAGTAAATTTGAAAAGAGCCATATCAGGCCTTCCCCATGGTCCATAGACCGTAAAAAACCTAAGACCCGTCGTTGGCAAACCATGCACATGCGAAAAAACATGCGCCATCAGTTCCGTCGCTTTTTTGGTCGCAGCATAGGGTGAAATTGGCGTGTCAACTGGGTCAGTTTCAGAAAAAGGCAATTTTTTATTGTTGCCATACACCGAAGAAGACGAAGCATAAACAAAATTTTTCAGTTTATACTTCGCCGCCAGCTGCAACAGATTAGTTGTCCCGAGTACATTCACATCAGCATAGATGAGTGGATTTTCAATCGCATAACGCACGCCAGCCATCGCCGCTAAGTGCACCACTTTGTCCAATTTCTCCGTTTTGAAAATGCGCTCCAACAGTTTCACATCGCGAATATCGCCCTTGTAGAGTTTAAACTTTTTACCTTTGAGAATAGTTTTAATTCGATCGCGCTTCACTTTTGGGTCATAGTAATCATTGAAGTTATCGATAATTACCACTTGATCCCCGCGCTCCAACAATTTATTCGCCAGATTCGATCCAATAAACCCCGCCCCTCCAGTTACAAGTACTTTCATATTTTTGATCTTAAATAATTATAATACTCTTCGCTATGACTATTTTTATTCGTATAATCTTTGAGCGTTTTTTCTCGTGCTCTCTCGCCCATTGTTTTTCGCGAAGCAGCGTCTTCAATCAATTGTCCCAACTTCTCGGTCCATTCTAAAGTATTTCCCGCTAAAAATCCAGTCATGCCGTCTTCGATTGCGCCAGAAAAAGTCTCATTTCGCACTGCCACTGTCGGAACACTCAAAGCACCTGCCTCGAAAAATTTCAGTTCAGATTTAGCCTCATAAAAAGGATTACTCTCCGAAGGAGCCAGATTAATGTCTGCTTTTTGGATATTTCGATAATGCTCTCCTCTTGGCACTAACGGCAACACAATAATTCTATTTTTAAATTCATTGAGGCCATTTTCTTGTTCCAATGGTCCAGCAAGAATCAATTTAGTATTTGAATATTTTCGCATCACTGCTAGGAGCGCGTCTGTGATTGTCGCAAAATCTTTGTTGTGACTAGGTGTTCCGCTAAAATAGCCGAGGTAGACAAAATCCTCTTTTACTTCTTTTTTTCTAGTCTGCCAAAGTTTATTTGCTATTTCTAACTCAATGTCACTTATTTTATTTGTCACCACAAAAACTTTTTTGTTTTTTTCTTGCAAAATCTTTGCCAAATATGTTGTTGTGGTTGTCGTCACTTTCACATATTTGTCCTCCAAAATTTCCCGCCCCAAACCTTTTGCCAGTTGTGCCTTTTCTGCTTCACCAGCATTTTTATAATAATCCATTTGTGCAATATAATTTGGATCAAAATTCAAATCATCCGTGTCAAAAATGATTTCTTTTTTTTGCGCTTTGATTTTTTCAATTACTTTGGCGATTTTTTTGGTAAAAATTGTTTTGTGGAAAATGAAAATCTTGAAATCATCAACTAATCTCAAAAGATTGGGATTATCAACAATCGTGACTGATGCGCGAAAATTGTGCAAGCGCAATTCCTCCGCCACATTATGCGTGCGATAATGCGCGCTATCACCCACCCCAGAAGCAATAAAAAGAATATCCCCAGGCGCCACAGCGAAAGCAGCGCGATATTTTTGAACATAACCAAAAACTATTTTTAGACTGCCCCAAAAACCATTATTGCGAATCAGAGTGCGGACTTTATCAATTTTGAGTGATAATTTCATTATCTCAATTCTTCTGGGCAAATTATCTGCGGACTTTCTTGCGAACAGTCCGCCAGTAATTTTAAATGCTTATTCTCTTAGCAGGCTGTCCGCATCTTACTTGCCCAAAAATCAATTAGTATTTTCTTTGACTTCAAAATTCAAATCACTATTCATCACTTGCTCTTGACTGAAATCGCCATCCTTCGTCTTAACATGCACTTTCACCGGAATATCAGACACGCCGGATTGTTTTTGGATAAGCAATTTATAATTATCTCGCGGAAAATCCGCCGGCAACTCATATTTAATCTTCGCATCTGTTTGACCATTAATGAGCACATGCCCCATGAAACCAATCCAAGTTTTGCCAAAATCTTCCCCGGCGCTGATATTATTCACCATCGTTCGCTCCAAAAGTGCCGCGCCTTTTGGCAAATAGAGCCGCATATAGGTATGATAATCGCTTGTGCGCCAGTCACCGTATGGCGCGGTATTTTTATAGAGAATTTCCAAATTAACCGTTGGTTTTTCCGTTGTAAGATCAATATCATAGTTAATTTCCCGCTTCATATAATAGTCAGTCTTGAGCGCTCCCATGTTTGCATCCACCATCATCAAATAGTCTCCGTCCCATGTTTGATTGATCTCGCCCGTCCACGCCACACTTGCGCATAATGCTTGCAAATTCGCATCATTAAAATTAACCATCACATTTTTAGATTGAAATTCTTGATGTGCCAGTTCTGTTATCTTGGAAATATTACCCAGCGTGAAAAGCTTATCAATAATCATCGGCAATAATTGCTTCATAACCGCTTTTCTGTTTTGCGTATCAATCGACGGATTCATGATATATTGCTTTTCCACTATTTCCTCTAATTTAAGAAATGCATTATCGGAATTAAGTTCAACACCAGAGCCAGGAACTGTAATTGGCCCGGTCAACTTCAAAATATCATTCAGCACTTGCGAATTGACCGCAATCACTCCATCAAAATCACTACTGCCTCTGCCGCTTAAGCGATAAAAATATTTCGCCTTGTCCACATTAACCGGGAAATCTGGAGAAAAATTAGAATCACGGAATTTCCAATTCTTAAGCTGCATCATCCGATCAAAAGGATAGGGTGTAGGAATTTTAGCAGTTATCCGCTGATCCAACAGGTTAGCATCTTCAAAATATGATGAAAGGACTTCGCCGTCCTTAATTTTGATGATCGCGTATTGACCCAAAAATCCGCCACCAGGACGGAGTTCCATATTATTTTGCAACAGCACCAAAAAGGTTTTGGTTTTTCCGTCTTTTTGAGTAAAACTATCAACAAGCGTGTTCAAAACGGATAACTCCTTTTGTTCATCTTTGGTGATCGGCAAAAGACTGGAAAATTTATTCAACGCAGACAAAGTCTTAATTCCAATTAACTGTTTGTTGCTTTTTACAAAAGAGAATAAAAAAACACCGGCTGCAATAAAACCAATAAAAAAAACCAGCCAGGCAAGATTTTTTTTATGAAGAAACCCTTTTAACCTCAAATGCAACTTACTCTTAAACTTATCAGGCTTCCTTGTGTCGAAATTTATTTTTGGCATAAGTTAATATAATATTGTTTCATTTTCTGCAAAAACTCTTTCCTTAGAATATTTGCTCAAATTAAGATTTAAAAAACATTCTAATTCTAACCCAAATGTACCGGTTTGGCAAAATACCTTTTTCCCGATATAATGAAAACAATGAAAATACCGACTAATTTCAATGGATATAAGCTTTTTTCCGCCCTGGGAATTTTTGTTTTGGGGTTGGAATTTTTGGCAATCATTCTCACACTTCTCCAATTTTTTTATTGGCCAATTCTGGTTATCTATTTTCTGGCCGGGTTTATTGTGCTTGCAATGCTTTTCCTTCACAATTGGAAAAAAATAAATTACCTGCAAATTCTAGCCGTTTCACTGCTTTCTTTTTTGGCGATTATCTTTTTTTTCTTTCGAGCCGAGCCGTCTGTTTTTTCCGGACGCGATCAAGGTTCTTTCAGTGAAGCAGCGGCAAGACTAGCTCAAAATCATCAGCTAACTTTCAAAACAACGGCCTCCCAAGAGTTCTTCAAAATCTATGGGCCAGGATCCGCGCTTAATTTTCCCGGTTTCAATTATACGCAAGATGGAAACCTAATTACTCATTTTTCCTTGGGATATATCGCCTGGCTGGCAATATTTTACAGCCTCTTTGGCCTTTCAGGATTTTTGGTTGCCAATGGCGTTTTATTTTTTCTTTTCTTGTTTTCTTTTTTTGCCTTAATCAAGCTTCACTCAAACCAAAGATCAGCTTGGCTGGGGATCCTCCTCATACTCAGCACCTCTATTTTTTCCTGGCTTCTCAAATTAACCTTAAGCGAAAATTTAGCTTTGGGATTCATTTGGTTTGGCGTTTTGGAATTTTCACTGTTCCTAGGACAGCGGGATTATTTTTTTCTGCTTTCCGGTCTTGCAGCTTTTTTTCTTCTCGCTTTCACCAGACTAGAAGCTTGGGCGCTTCTTTTAATGCTAGGTGTCATACTTTTTGTTTTTAAAAAGAAAAATCGGGATATTTTCTTAAAAATCGAAAAGCGAAAAGTATTTTGGCTTTCGGGAATTTTTTTGGCGGCCTACCTCGCAACGCTCAAGGTCAACAGCCAATTCTATCTTTCTTCCACAAAAGGTCTCTTGCATTCTTTTTCTTCAGGAGAAAACAGTCTTGGCGCAATTTCCGTTATAAGTTATTTAATTAAAGTTTTTTATTATTACGATCTTCTAATCTTTCTTATCATTGGAACACTGGGAATTTTTTATTTTTTCTGCAAGAAAAAATATTCCATCTTACTCCCCTTTTTTATCCTCTCGCCACTCCTCATCTATCTCATTCACCCGGGAATCTCGCTTGATCATCCCTGGATGCTCCGCCGCTTTTCCTTTGCCATTATCCCCTTGGGCATTTTTTATACTGTCCTCATCGCCAACCGTCTATTTTCCAGACAAATCTATTTCCATACTCTTGCAATATTGCTAATTGCCACCGATCTGATCTTTTCCCTGCCCTATGCTAATTTTTCGGAAAAT
>DAIEIZ010000019.1 GCA_027351145.1 Candidatus Moraniibacteriota bacterium
CTTTTTTCTTTTTTCGGCCAATCGGAATGTCAGTCAGGTCACAAATGATGCCATCAAATTTTCCGTTGATTTTCTTGATGGTGGATTTCATATGATGCAAGGCGTCTCCGATATACAAATTGACGCGCGGGTCATCAAAGATTTTTTGTCCGAAATGTTTTTTGCAACAATTAATCACTTCTACGTCCAAATCAATCACCTGGATATGCGCATGGGGATTTTTTTCCAAAATCGATTCCGCGAGACTGCCATCGCCACCGCCGAGGATCAGAATCTTCTCGTCGGTTCTTTTGAGAAATTTGAGCATCTCCCTGTCATAGATATCGCTGTCATCATCTGTTCCTTGGATCACTCCGTCGATCACCAAGCAACGTCCGAAGATATCCGTATCCACCACGGAAATGTCTTGGAATTCCGACTTGATATTTTCTATTATCTTTTTGACCTTAATCTTCATTTTTTCTCCCGTGGAGTAAATGGGGATGTGGATGTATTCCATTGGCTTGGCTCTAAATTTATTAAAATAAACTTGCAAAAAAGGACAGCTCACGCCGTCCCCCTAAAACACTAATTTCAAATTTGAAAAACTAAAAAATAGACCGACTTTCTCCAGAGAGAAAGCATATTTGAGGTTTATTTGAAATAGAGATTTTCTGGTTTTTCGCATAGATTTTTGAATTTTTCTTGGGGCTAAAATAACTTAGTAGCCTAGCACAAAACAATCTACTTGTCAATGGCGCTGTTTTTTGCTTGTTTTTAAGCCCGAGCCCCGATCGACAAAAAAACGCCCGAATGGACGCTTTGAGAAATATTCAATTTAAACCATAAGTATTCATCGACTGAGTCGATGAATCAAATTCCACTTGTAGCTGATCTATATTTGGTCGAAAAATTAGCATATAATTCTTTACTGTCCCCCACTGATCTTAGCTTGAGGCTATTGTAGCAAGAAAGTTTGGAGATGGCAAGAAAAAATAAAAGCCACAATCTATTTTACTAACTCACCACTTCCCAGTGTCCTCCCTTATCCGGCCCGATTCTTTTAATTATCCCTTTTTCTTTTAATTGTTTCACATTAGCAGTCACAGTTTTCCTGGACACCTTCAGCCTTTCTATTATCTCCGGAATAGTTATGTTTCTATTTTCTTTCATGTAACTAATAATTAATTGCTGTTTTTCAGTCACCCTTTCAGTCACCCTTTCAGTCACCCTCTCAGTCACCCTCTCAGTCACCCTCTCAGCATATTCGGCCATTCTTTGCTCCACGCTCATCTTTTGCAGATCCGGTCGTTCAAAAGTAATGCTGAAACGAACATCACTGACATCAAGCTTTGGACACGGTAATAAATATTCTTCCATCATTTCATTCATTCTGATTAGCCCGGATCCTATTTTTTCCACCAATTCCATTCTGTGCATCAGCCCGAAGATTAGGTTGTTTCTGGGAAAACTTTTTTTATATAAATCTTCAACCTTGATATTCCCGATCAAACTGCCAGGATTATCGATTTCCACTCGGTCGGAAAAAATACTGATCTGAATATTGCCGATAGAAAAATAATCCCGATGAGCGATCGCATTCAAGAGTGCCTCCCTCAACGCTTCTTCCGGCAATTCCAGAATTTCTTTTCGCGGCCCTCCGCCTTTAATGATATATTCAGTGTTTATTTTCGACTCCAAATATCTAAATGCTTCGTTATAGTTGGTATACAAATCAGCATCGAATTCTTTGCTGTCAATTACCTTTGTTTTTGTTTTTCCCCGAAATAAGGCGCAAGTGATTGTGGCACTGCTGATAAACTTTGAGGCCTTCTTGCAAAACATCAATGCTCCCGCATTTTTAATTTTATTATCATCATCCAATAGTTCCAAATTGCGCAAGACTTCATTTTGAGTCAGCTTGGTTTCGATGCCGATTTTTTTCAGAAAGTTATCATAGGCTTCATCATTGAAATCCTTATCCAAATCAAATTTTTTATTGATCTTTTCGTCGAAGCGAATCAATCCTTCGTCCATAAAGAGGTCTCTGATTTCATCTCGCGAAAGTTGCTGGCTATTAGCGCCTTGGCGCATATAGAACTTACCGCTGGTTGAGTAGGGTTTCTTTTTGCCTTCCGGCACGTCGATAATAATCACGCTCTCAAATTCGCTGATTTCCACCGAAAAGCTCGGGTCAAATTTTCTAACCAAATCTTGAATTTCCGATTTCATTCGATTATTCAAAGTTACCGGCTTTATCTTTCCCGCGTCCGTGACACCAATCAAAACTTTGCCCCCATTGGCATTGGCCATGGCGCAAATTTCTCTGGCAATAGTGGAGTTGTAGCTTTCCTTGAATTCGAGATTGAACCCCTCGCCTTCTTGGATCAAAAAATCAAGTTCTTTGTTGTTCATGAGAATAAAAAGTTTATCCAACTTTAACTAGATTATACCAAAAAAAATATCACCCGACAACACCCCAAGTCCTTATTGTACCAAAATATGATTCTTCTCTTACGAGAGTCCCCCGCTCGCTTTATTGCCGACAATTCGGCTTGAATTTCGTCTCACGCTGGTTTTTTATGCACTATTCGGCATATATGCCCAATACTATTCAAGCTTGCTGAAAAGTCCAAAAAATGCGGAATTCCGCCTTAAGCCAAAATTACGTCAAAAGCTTGAGTTTTTGATTTCCGCTTTTTTGATTGAAAAGATGTCTCATAGGAATCATGAGCAAACATCAAATCCTCGACTATCCCTTTGAGAATTTTGTCATGCTTTTTATTCCAGCCTTTTGAAACTATGTTTTCTCGTGCCAGTTCCAACACTGTTGCGATCTGAGCGTGCAATTCATTATTTTGCATATGGAATTCGAGTTGTTTTTTGCGCTTCTGATTCATGAATTTATTTTTCTTGGATACAAAAAAGGTCCCACGTCGGTGGCACCCTTGCGAGCACCCATATCCCTTTCGAGATATGACCAAATGCATGATACCGATCATGAGACCGTTATTATGCATTTGGTTTTGAGACCATGCCCTGCAAGCAGAGTTTAGGTCAATTCAGTTGTTAATTCTATTCTGCCTTAAATTTAGATAAAAATCAATATTTTGCCAGCAATATCTTCAGTTCTTCAATTGGATAAGCATACTTCAAGGCTCCCATAGGAATTCTGTTTATTTTCTGATTGATTTTTAACAAATGCGCCCCTTCAACGCTTCCCTCTCTATCAGCTAAAAATTCAAAATGATATTTTAAATCATTCATTGATCCCAAGACACTTCGATTGAAAGTTTTACTTATTCCAATCTGATTATATCCGCTAATAATCTTTTTGATTACGCCACTCTCTATTCCTTCAAACGTCAAATTTTCAATCAACTTTTTTAAAAACAATACAGAAAAATTCAGTAAGTTTTCTTTTATAACTCCGAAAACAAAAAAGGTATACAAGTTTTTTTCATTTGTAAATATCAGGCACTTGCGCCTTTTGTACCTAAAAATATTACAATGCCAGTTCCCCAATCCAGAATTATCCATGTTCTTTACATTTGGCAAGACAAACAATGTATCGTCTTTTAACTCTTTTAATAATTTTTTAGTACAGTGGATTGTTTTCATGGTTATTTTTTTATTTTAGAAATGACTTTATCTTGATCAAATATTCATAATATTTTAACATCATTCTTTCAGAGTTTTCTTCATCAAGAGTATAATGAGAAGCTGTGATTTGCAGAAGCTTGTGAAATTTGGTTAAAAATTTAAGATTACCCCTTGTCTTCACAAATGCCTCTGCCTTTTTTATATTTTCATAATTGTTTTCAATATCCTGCCCATTGCTATATATTTTAAAAAAAATGTGATCAACAAAATTTCTAAGTTGGGATAGAATATTCTGTGACAACAATCCTCTTTCAGAGACATCAAATTTATCAATATTGCTACAAATTACTTTATCAATATCTATAATTAAATTATCAATTTTATTCATAATTTTGCCTCTTATCTATGGCTCTCAGTATTGTTTATTTAGAGGAATCACCATGACCAACTAAGCACACAATATTGTCATCTTCCAGCTTCCAGTCTAATTTTTTTATGCCTCTGAAAATTTCATATCTCTATAATTTTTAATTTGTTACTTGTTTATTTTCGACAATATTTTGTCCCGGATAGATTTTTTACCATTGATTGCCTGCTCTTGTTCTAGTTTATTAATAACATCTGGCATTCTATCTTTCCAGCGATCATACACCCCTAAAAGAGTGGTATAGAATTTATTGGAAAAATCATCAAAATTTTCCAAGTCAATGTTAAAGATGCTTTTTGCAATAAATAAACATGTTTCTTCTTCCGAGCAGCTAATAGAATTTAATTGATCGCCCCATTTTTTAAGCATATTGTCCGAGTTTCGGCTATCAAGGATTTTTCTTTGATTGTCTCCTATGCTTTTCTCTCTTTCTTTCGCCTCATTGATTGAATTATTAAAGTCATCCCTATTAAGTATTTTAGAAAAATCATCCCATTGCTCCGAATTCCAAGTAGAATTAACCGCCAGCGTAATTTTGTCTGGCCGTATATGAGCGCCCAGTAGATTGGTATTATATAAAATGGCTCCCAAAAACCCATTGGCGTTATACATTTCAGCCCCTTGAAGATTTGCTCCTGCGAAATTAACTCCTTCCAGAATTGCACCCATACGATAAATCGGTCCAACACCTTCTTTATAAAAAGGATAGCCCTTGTTATTGATATCAATATCATTTGGCAGACCGAATATTGCTCCTTGCAGATTGGCATTAGAGAAATTAGCTCCCTGGAGAAAAGTGCCGGTAAACACCGCCCCCTGGAGATTAGCGTTTGAAAAATTTGCCCCTTCCATGTTCAAGTACGAGAAGTCCGCTCCTTGAAGATTGGCATTGGAAAAATCAATATTTTGAATTTTTCTTCCTATGTTCGGAATTCCGCCGAAATGTTCTCCTGATAAGATCGCATATTCAAAGTTGGCATGCTGAATATTTTTCGAGAAAAGCAAGCGTGTTCCTCGAAGATCTGTCCAGCTGAAGTTTGCCCCAGAAAGATCGGCATCGGTAAAATCAGCATTCTGTACAATTGCTCCATAAAAGCTTGCATTGTGTAAGCTCCGAATATCATGAAAATTGGCATTGCTCAGTTTCGCGCCCCCAAAGTACGCCCCTTCAAGATTGGCACCAGAAAAAATTGCATAATTAAGATATGCTTGATAGAAATTCGCATCTTGAAGATTGCTATTGGAAAAATTCGCATTGGGAAGCGAAGCACTCGCAAAAAAGGCCTTATAAAAAGATCTACCTGAGACATCCAAGCGCGGGAAATTATAATAGCGCATGTCAGACATGCTTCTTTCATTGGTAGGAACGACGGGATCATTCGGGGTTTCTTTTTCCACCATGTAATAATCAGCGGCCTGTCCAATAGATGGCAATTGGATGCCTTCCCCCATATCGACTAGAAGCGAAGGAAAATGATTAAATCTAACGGGCCATTCATTCCTGCTATCATGATCCCTGATTTGGTTACTCTCGCGTACCCATACACTCAATAAAAGCTTATCGATAAGTGTTGAATTGCCGTTTATGGTGTCAAAATATTGTCGCTTGTCTATCCTGTATATCAAATAAACATAGGAAACCATAAAGTAAGAAAAAGTAACGCCCAGGCAAACCCACAAAAAACGCTTTAAATATATCCGCCATTTTTTTTCGAGAACGGTATAGCTGTTTCTCTTATACCAAATAAACAATAGAAACCAAAGAATAATAGCTGCCGCATGACCGATGCTAAATATAAGATTTTGCACTTTTCCGTAAATCGCAAAAAACATTAACAACGTCACGGGCATCAGAAATGACAATACCGCCGATTGCAGGAAGCGGAAAATAATCCTATACCGCTCAGTATAAGCAAAATCAAAAGCTGCCGGAGACAGATAAGGGGAAATATCGTCCTTTCCCGAAAATCGACTTTTCTGCCAAGCCTTGATTATATGATGGTGCTCGACAAAGCGCACAACAATGATTGTATAAAAAAATAGAATAATTATCGGGCCAACAATGAAGAATACCGAGAGAGAAACTTCGGAATTTAAAATTGGAAGAATAATTTTCGTCCGTTGCGATAGCAGTTGCGCATTGGAAATATTAGCCAGATAAAGAAATGTAACAATCAGCAAAGAAGACAAAGCGATAAATAACGAGTAATTATATTTGGAAAATTCTTTCAGTATTTCTTGAATTTCTTCCAAATTTAAATTCTCCACCCCTTTTTGTTTTCCAATGATCTTTCTTTTGCCAGAAAAGATAGAAGCGAACACATCCTTAAGCAGGGGCAATAAATCAGTTATTCTTTTTTTATCATTTGTCGTATTTTTTTGCATATATATTTCACCCCTTGATTAAAATTCACTCCATGTCGAAAAACTTCCCTAGTTTCAATTTTTCAATACTGGTCAGATTTGCCATAGCTCAAGTCATTAAATGTTGGCCAAAATTTTTTTACTCTAGGTTTTCAGCCAGTATCACCTTGGTCTTACTCATAAATTCTATTATTGCTGGATCTATAATAATATCTTCAGTCATAATATCTCTTTTCAGATAAAGCGTCTCGAGTGTTCTGCATCGGCTCAATGCGACATAAGTTTGACCATGAGCAAAAGCCCCTTCTCCCATATCGACAGCGACAGAACTATAGGTATGACCTTGGGATTTATGAACCGTAATGGCCCAAGCAAGCCTTAGAGGGTACTGAGTAAATGAACTGACCACTTCTTCTTCAATTTTTCTCTCCTGTTGATTATAGTAATATCTGATTTTATTCCAAGTTTCCTTGGGAACAGAATAAACAATCGCATCAATATCGACTTTCACTTCATTTTCAGAAAGAGACCTTACGAAACCAAGCGTACCATTGACCCATCTTTTTTTTTTATCATTTTTCAAAAACATCACTTGCGCTCCTTCTTTTAGCTCCAAAAATTCCTCAGTTGGGAAAGAAGCTTTTTCTAATTCTCCCTCAATATAAGCTCTGTAAGTAAAGAGTTTTCCGGTCAATTGAGAAAGATGAATGGAATTTATCGAATTTACAGCACTATTGGTTGTAGCCAGAGTAATCACTCCTTCATTAGGTATTTGAAAAGTAGTTCGTTGATTCAGCTCGCTGAGTAAATGATCTGAAATGCTTCCTCTTCTTATTTTGTTAAGAATATTTTTGAAATTTTCGTCCTTTTGCCTGAATATTTGTGTAAGTTCGTATATTTCCGGAATATCATTCCATGTATGAGCATTAAAAAAATAGTGTCCGCCATGATTATGGGCAAAATATTTATGAAGCTCTGGATCACTTACTACAGGAGGTAATTGATAAAGGTCTCCGAACATGACTATTTGAACTCCTCCAAAAGGCAACTCATTTCCCCTGGCCATTCTTAATCTGTAATCTATGGCATCCATCAAATCCGCTCTAACCATGGAAATTTCATCAATCACGACTGTATCGATATTTCTCAGCAGAAAAGCCATTTTGGGACGAAGCGTGAGTTGCTCCAGTCTTTCCTGCGATAAAAAATTAGGAGGAAACCCAAATAAAGAATGGATTGTTTGTCCGCCAACATTTAAAGCGGCCACGCCTGTTGGAGCAACAACAACCAAACGCTTTTTTGATTTATATTTGAAATACTGCAAGAGAGATGATTTTCCAGTTCCTGCTTTACCTGTGATGAAAACGTTATTGTTTTGATTTTTAATAATATCAAATACGGCTTGTTGCTCTTGGCTAAGCTTTAAGTTCTCAATCTCAATCTGTTTTTCATTCAGTCTCTTTGGAGGTCGAATATATGGTTTGTAATAATTGTTGTAACTGCTGTAGGTTTCATTAGAGGGTTTTCTACTTTTGGAAAAATATATAATCGCCCCTATAATTCCAACCAATATTAATAGTTCCATTCCGTTTTTAGTAAATTATTTCAATTATTTTTTAGATTCTTTTCTTTCCTTAATTCTAAGCAGCGCATGTATCGTAGCCAGATAAAAATAAAACATCCAGCTATACCAAATATCCCTGTCATAATTTATCTTCTGCTTGTCGTTTGCATGTCGTATTGAAAAATTATTTGCTATGCAAAATAAGTCGCTGTCGTCCTTGTTACTTAAATACTTCTTGACGTCCGGCTTCAAAATTTCAAGTATATCAGCCAGCTCACGAATAGCTATCCTTCTGGTTTCAAGATTGGAGCGCGATTTAAGATATTCCTGAACAGCCAAGCTTACCTTTGTCTTTATATCATCTCTATCTGTTGGAATATTTGCAGAATAAATATTTGCCAAACCGCTTTCGTCCTTAATCAATATTAATCCGTTTTTATCAATTTCAAAACCAGTTTCATACTCCGATAAAATGTCATTCATTTTACATATAAATTCAAGCTGGCCCATAGTTTTATCAAATTTTGAATAATGCCAACCGCATTGATTCCAGTTATGGTATGCGCCTTCTGTTTCGATCGGTTTTGAAATATGGTCGTATAAAAATTCAATCATATCAAATAAATCATCTTCAGAATATCCTTTGATTTTCTCCTTTACTGGCCACAAATTATCATTTCTTAATAAGCGATAAATCTGAGCATCAATATTTTCTCCCAATTTTCCGGAAACTTGATTCGGACTTGCATCTACACAATAATAACCAAAATATTCTTGAAAATATCCGCCATTTTCAAATTCGGTATATGCATCGGAAAAAAGCCTCTTCATGATATCAAGACTAAATCCTGAAAAATTCTTATTCTTGCCGGTTCTAATTGAATAATATTGCTTCATATTCCATCGTTTTTACATCGGTTACGCATTAATCCTAGCAAAAATAAATCTTCCAGTAAAGAATTTTGCCTCATATTTCGCCAAATTCTGCCCACACGGGCGACTTAGGCGCCGAAGGGGTACAAGTTGCCCGAAACTGGGGTTCAGCCTCCACAGTCCTTAATTTTTCTTGAAAGCCGTCCCTATCGGTATTCTTCCAGAACTTCCAGCATCTCTTTCTGCTCAGCGAGGGCTTCTTGGGCTGACTTTTCGACAGATGCGAGCATGCCTGCAAAAGCCACTTTGTTTTCCATTGAGGCGATGTCTCTCAAGTGCTTACGCGCTTTCTCAGCGTGAAAAAGCGCCTTATTGCATACTTCCTGAATTACTTCGTACCAAAATATTTTTTGCAGTTCCTTGAGCTCTTTCTTCAAATCCAATTTTTTCAGGCTTTTGTTCCCGGCTCGTTTGGAGTATTTTTTCAAAACCGCCACTACCGTCGGGCTTAGCTGTCCTTTTTTGAGATCGCCTTCCCAATCATGCGCGTCGTCATTGAGCTGTCGAGCGATTATATAATTTTCAAAGAATCCAAGCAGATTTTTTATTTCTGAAGACTCAATATTTCTCGTGTGAAAATACAGCACAGCTACTGGTCCCAGCGCGTGCCCAATGGAACGATCGGCGAGTCTTTCCAGCTTTCCGAATTCGGGCAATTGGTCGGGAATTGCTAAATCAGACCCGGCCAGCTGTGCTCGGCAATTGCTCACCTCCCAAGCATTGGCCGAATCGATCCTATCCATCGTGTTCCTGAAAAATTGCAAAAATTTCTCATCCTTCGCAAAATTATCGCTGTATATCGATGTCAGTTCACGAAGGCAGATATTGGCCAAAGAGAGAAACCTTGGATAACCTTCGCCATCGAAAAAATCATCATAAATCGTATAGGCTATCCAGCCGTAAAGACTGGCTGCTCCCAATTTCACAAAAGCATTCTCATCCACAGCCTTATTGTTCCTCAACGATTTTTGAAAATAATAGGGCAAGAGCGTTACTTGGTTTGCATTGCCTCCTTTCAATATCCTTTTTCTGACGGCCAGAAAATTCTCAGTCAGTTCGGAATTGAATTTAGAAAATCTTTGATCGGTTAGCTTGATTATCCTTTTATGTATCCTTTCCTGCTCCCTGTCTATTTTCATTTCTTTCTTGATCGGCTCATCTTCAGTCAAGAATTTTCCCACAGCTTCCAGACAGAATGCCGTCGTGAGTTCCGCACTGCCGGAATAATGTTTTTGTTTCTTTTCTATTTTTTCAACCACGAAAGGATAGGCTTTCCATTCTCCATTGATTTGGTTTTTCAGGATAGATCTCAGACTTTCCTCCAGCTTTTCCTTCTTGTGTCCTAGGTTAATAAGAGCACTGACTGCCAGTGCGGTTTCCAAGGGATTGCCCCAGGAATGATCCTTGAACCCATTTTTCAAAAGATAAGAGATTATTTTGTCTTTCTTCTTTCCCCTGTACCAGCGGGAAATAAAGTAGATAACGGGATATGGAGAATAATAATATGGCGAACTG
This sequence comes from Candidatus Moraniibacteriota bacterium, assembly GCA_027351145.1. Lineage (GTDB taxonomy): Bacteria > Patescibacteriota > Minisyncoccia > Moranbacterales > UBA2206 > UBA9630. The sequence goes on from DAIEIZ010000019.1 coordinate 10,386, forward strand.
TATTTTTCGGAATCAATCGCTTTTTCCGTGAGCGCAGTTAGACTCTCCAGGTTCACGCCTTGAAGCGAAAGAAAAAAAGCGATGTTACTGTTAACCGCCAAATCAATGTCTTTCCAGTCTTTGCCTGCATTCTGTGGAGTGAGCCACGTATGATATGGCCCGCCCTCTTTTCTCTCGCAAAACGTGAGAAGATTGATGACTTTGGCGATAGCTTTGACTGAAATAATTTTTTGGTTATGCTTAGCCAGCGCGATCATAGCGCAGCAAGTATCGTCCAAGTCGTCCGGGTACGGCGTATCTTTGCTTTCCGACGAATTTCTTTTCCAATAATTCCACGACCAAAAATCGCTTTTTTGGCTTATCAGAAATTTTGCGGCCCTACTTTTTATCCTTTCCAGCCCCTTTGACTCGGGAAGACTATTGAGACTTGATAAAATTAAGCACGTAGGAAAAATAGCTTGATTTTCTTTGGTACGGTCAAAGCTTTTTGAATCTGAAACAAAACTAGGAAAACTTCCGTCTTCCCTTTGTTTTTTGGCGAAGTAACCAATACTTGACTTTATCGCCTTGGCTATTTTATTGTGGATTATTCGGTTCATTTCTAATTGGAAATTCAATAATAAATTTGCTTCCTTGCCCCCAAATGCTTTCGACGTTGATTGTTCCGCCAAAATCTTCCTCAACCGTGTTTTTTGCGGTTGCCAGTCCGATACCTGCTCCCTTTTGCGGACCCTTGGTGGTAAAAAACGGATCAAATATCTTATTGTGGATTTCTTCCGAAATTCCGCCCGCCCGATCTTCAATGGAAATAATTGCCTTTTCGTCACGCTTTTCCAGCCCTATGCTTATTTCTTTCCCTTCTTCATTGCTCGCTTCATATGCATCCAGGGCATTGAGTATGATATTGGTCACCACATGATTAAATCTCATCACATTTCCATAAGTGATAATATCGAAACCGCCTCTAAAATTAATTTCGACTTTTTCGGTCTTCAGCTTATATCCCAATATTTTAGTAACATTCAGTATTTCTTTTCTCATGGAAAACAGTGAGTCGATTTTTTGATTCTGAAATTGTTTTTTGACAGCCTCAATGTATTCCGCAAGAGCCGATTTGTTTTCATTGGCCTGTTTGAGATATTCCCTGGTCTCGGCCATTTTCTCTTCCCCCGCTTCAGTCGCTTTTTCAATGTCGAAAAAAAGGAAAGTTACGTGATTGATCAGATCGTGAAAAAGTCCTGATGATATTTTCCCAAACTCAATAAATCTAACTGCTTGATTCATTTTTTCCATCTGTGCTTTCTCCAAATCCCGTGTTCTTTCTTGAACTCTCACCTCAAGCATATCTCGCTCCTGCTTAAGTTCCACTTCGGATTTTCTCGCTCGCTCCAAGGATCTTTCAATTTCGCGATTCGATAGCCAAGAAACAATAGCGATTATGGAAAACATTATCGCATGCTCAATCGGGTCATTCATTTGAAACAATTCTGTCTTCCAATAAACCCTAGGAGAAATAACAGAATTAAATTGAAGATAACCGAAAATGAGAGTTATCAAAAAAATAATGATGTTTATTTCAAAAGCAAAACGAGTGCTAACGAGTACTCCCGACATTACTATCAAAAGAGCAAATGTTAGTAATGCCATAGGCAAATCAACTCCCCACAGATACACCGCGCAACTCGCCATAATCAAATAGGCATATATTAAAATAAAAGAAGCGGGGACAAAGAATCCTTTTCTTGAAAGCCGGTATAAAAAAATAAAGAAGGCAAACATCACCAAAGGCACTATCGGAGAAATCGCTCTGTTATTATGCCTAAAAAATGAATGGTACAGGGAAAAAAGGCTAAACGCGCAAAAAAGCGCAATCGAGCCTAATACTATAACATTAAAAATGAACTCTCGGCGCCTAAAATCTTCACTGCTTGATTTTGGCATTAAAAACTTTCCATATAAAAAACGGGTAACTCTACTCAAAAAACCATGGTTATCATCTGTTTTCGGCATATAGTTACCCGTTAATTTATCTACGCAACATCAGTCCAGGGATTTGCAACGCTCACTATTGACATAACAAACGCACTCAACGCGACAGCTTTTCTGGTCTTCTTGCTCATTAGAATTTTTTTGATAATTTTCTTTTTCATTTCTTTGGTATTTTAATTTTTTGATAAAAATAATTCCTCGACCAAGAATTACAAATTTAATTTTATCAAAGCGAGGTAAAGAAAAAGTAAAGAAAACATCAAGAACTCAATCCAGTTCCATTTTATAGCCTCTTCCGTTCACAGTTTGAATCAGGCTCACTCTTCTTCCAATGTCAATCTTGGCACGCAAGTTTCTGATATGCGATTTCAAAGTATTGGAAAAAGTATCCAAATCCATATCCCACACGTGTTCCATAATATCTCCCTGTGACAGCGTTCGACCCGTATTTTTGGCTAAATACTCCAGGAGCATAAATTCTTTTCGCGTTAGATTGATGCTCTTTTTTCCTCGTTTCACCTCATGATTTTTAGTGTTCATTAACAAATCACCGATTTTTATTGTTTCGCTAATTGTGGCGTTTGGGCGACGCAGTAGCGCTTTTACTCTAGACAAAAGTTCCCGAAAAGAGAAAGGCTTAGTCAAATAATCATCCGCACCATTGTCCAAAAGATCCACCTTGGTGGTAATGTCCGACAAGGCTGAAAGCATTATGATTTTCACGCCTTTCTTTTTTTCACGAATTGCTTGACACACTTCCAGTCCGCTTTTCTTGGGTAGCACGTTATCAAGCACGATTAAGTCGTAATCATTGCAACGGCCAAGGAATGCGCCCTTCTCGCCATCCGTTGCCATGTCGACAGCAAAAAGTTCCATCTCAAGATTCGACTTGAGAAAGTCGGAAATTTTAGGGTCATCGTCTATGACTAAAATTCGCATACTATTTTCAGAATGCTAATGTTTCACCTATCTATACTTTAGCATCTAATCTTTTCTTTGCCCATAGAAAAGTTACCTACCAAAGAAATCTCTGCGATTAACAGAGATCTCTTTTTGGCTTAGATTCAATTTTGTCTCCCAGGTTATTCCCATGAAATAACCATAAAGAAAGGCGCGTACTCGTGAGAGTATTTTCTCTATAGCATATTTGCACTGGAATAAAAATCGCTAGGCGATGGATAGCATAAATATTTTTTAATGCAACTAAAAATTATTTTTTGGACGCCCAGTTCACGTCGACCTTCTCTTAGTATCCATCCCCTAGGATGCCTCGGAGCAAGAACTGCTCTTTCGCTTCCAAAAATATTAATAAACTAAAATAATTATACTTACTGCAAAGATAAATTTCAGTAAAAATTTGGTAAAATTTTTATAAAGTTCTACCCCCTGTTCTTCTCATGGGGCTGAGTCCTCTGAAGCATTCTTTATTTTCTTGAGAAAACCGCGCCGGGTGCGCGATGCCACTTTCCACCAATTCACAATTTGGCCGTTTTTTATTTCAATCACAACTCGCCCGAAGCCTTCCGCTTCAATGGACGCTAAATCCTTGGCGATTTCTGAAAGGAGCAGATTGCGCTCCTGCTCATCAGATATATTTGCTTTTTGTTTATTTATTCGGTTCATATTTCAGTCTTTTTTTAAATGCGATATGCCAGTACAGGAGAGCATGCCAAGCGTGATCAGTGCCGGTAGTCGATTCCCATTCCCGTTTTTCCTGGCCAAACTGATTGGTGACCGTCCGGGCATACATTGTTTGAGCATGGTCTATTAGCATGCGAAAGGTCGTGTCGTTCGACTGCATGGCAAATTTGATCTCTCCGCGCCTCAGGGATGAGATTGTGTCATCAATGATGCGATTGCGCGAGGTAAGCACTTTCACCTCATCCTCGAAAGGTTTTCTGTCTTCCTCTCTTTCATCATTCCAACGAATTACCTCAAGCATTTTTGGGTCGTCTTTATAGAAATTCACGTAGACGCGATAGGGAAATTTGCGAGCCAAGCGCAAAGCTTCTTCCGTCCATGGCATAGCATCAATAACGCATACCCGCACGTCATAGAATTGAATCAGTTCCGCCATATATTCCCAACGGGTTTTGTTTGGCCGGTCTTTAATTTTTCCGATCCAAAATATTCCTTTGGCATTACCAATTACGATGTGATTCTCATCCCCAGTATCCGCGCCCATCACATTCCAGCCGGCTATTTCAACTTCTTCATTCGTAATGTTGCGCAGAAATAGACTTTGGGGAATTTTTTGATCGGATGCGATATAGGGCAAACCAAGAACAAAATTGTAAAAGTATTTTTGGTCTTCGGCATTAGCTTCTTCATCAAGCAGATTAGCCGCACTGCGCCAAGGACACATCATTTGACTGATCCAATACCCGCTGATTGCTTCTCCCGGGTATCGGGCTTCCCATCGTCCAGTATCACAGACCCAGCGCGAGGTGATTTCTTTTCGGCATTTCTGACAGACATAGATTTTTCGTTCGCGGTCAATATTCTTCTCCCAGTCCATATGCTGTTCGTATTTGCAATGTGGACAATTAAACCGCCAGTGTTTTTGATCGGACTGTCCGAATAATCGGTCGATTCCCACATCCGGAACAGTCGGGGTTGAAAAGTAATGCTGACTTCTGATTTTCGAAAATCCCATACGGCTTGTGTAATCGCGAATTACCTCAGGCTTGGATTTGTCGAGCTCGTCGTGAATGTTACGGTCTGAAGTAAGCATAATGGCTTCTTTCTCCGTATACGTTCCTTTGAAAAACAAGAATGATTTTCCGATCTGTTTTTGTTCCACCGAGTCCACGTCTTTTCCGCTCACTCCTTCCAGCACACAAGAATTCACTTTCACAATTCGATTTACCTTGCTTTTGACAAACTCGGCCACGTCGTCCACTGTCGGGAGAGTATAAATTTGGTTGATGCCCCAAAAACGCGCGGCGTGAATCGCTCGCAGAATCTCCATCGTACTCGCTCCAATCTGCGAACCTTTGCGGATAACTTGCATCGGGGTACGATCGGAATAAATATCCAGCATAAAGCGATGATCCGAAAATTCAATCACATCGCCACTTTCGCTTTTTATCCCATTCTGTTTGATCCAATACAGAATGCTACTTTTTTGCTTTTCCTTTTCGTCCATAAAAAGCTTTGATAGTTTCATCTATTGCCAATCCCAACTCCTCTTCTTCCGCCGTTGGCGGTTTTTGATCTTCTTCTTTGATGCTTAATTCGTGCTTACCGAGAGATTCTCCCATCTCCGTGCGAAACATTTCCCATAGTTTCTTAATCTCGTCGACTGTCGCTCCTTCTCCTTTTTTCATCTGCTTTTTTAGAGCCTGGATTTTTTCCCAAAAAACCTCACCGATAACAAACACTTTTTTCTGTTTGATTTCCTGCGCTTTCTTTCGAAGACTTTCAAGATCCTCAGTGAGTTTGAGGTCTTTCCGTTCAACCCAGCGATATTTTTTCGACCAAGTTTCTATCGTTGTATCACTTGGTTTCTTGCCAAGCCTTTCGGCAAATTCCACCCAAGTTTCACCCAAGCTTTGCCCAACCTTGTCCCATAGCCCCAATGTCTTTCGAATACTTCCCGCTTCGCAATATAAAAGCCAAGCGGTATATTGAGATTCCGTTTCGCTTGGCATTTTTGAAGTTGTAAGCACAGGCTTTGCCATATGACTTGATCGCTTATCATTTATCTATCCCTTGAGCTTTACTTTTTCCCAGCGCTTTCGAATCACATCGCACCAGCAAGGGTCAAGCTCCAATAAATAGCAAGTACGTCCTAATTTATGCGCAGCGAAAAGCGTGCTACCTGATCCGCCGAAAAAATCGACAACATTATTTCCGATTCGACTGGAGTTTTTGATGGCTCGCATAATCAGCCACTCCGGTTTTTCAGTTGGATGAGTCATTTTAGTAACCGCCTTTCTGGGCATATCCCATACGTCGCTTTCGTTATTGTCACCATAGAAAAAATGCCTTTCTCCTTTTTTCCAGCCATACATAATCGGCTGAGCTTTCGTTTTGCTTTTGCTTCGCTTGGCTTTCATGATTTGCTCGTATTGCTTCTTATAATCGCCCCAACCGATGGAAAAAGACGGTTTAACCCAAACGATCGTCGATGAAAATTCAAAGCCTGAATTGAGCATTTCGTAATACCACAGCGAGTAGCTGGTATAGCCGGTGCAAACATAAATCACTGCGCCGGGCTTCAGGATTTCACAATAATTCGCGAATACTTTCTCGCTGAACGCTTCGAAATCTTCTTGGCTCTGCTGATCTCCCAAAATTCTGCCCTGCTCGGTCGGGAATTTGCCTTTCTTTTCATGACTGACATGAGCCACATTATACGGCGGATCGGTGAAAACCATATCCGCTTTTATCGCGCCCATGAGTTTTTTGACATCTTCGATTTTAGTCGCATCTCCGCACATAAGCCGATGCCTTCCGAGTTCATAAATTTCGCCGTATTTTGATTTCGGCTTTTTTATTTCCGCATATTCCTCTTCGACAGTTTTTTCTTCTTCGCTATCTGGTTCGTCTAGTATTTGACTGTCCAAAAGATTGCTGATTTCCACTTCATTGAACCCAGTGACTGTCAGGTCAAAGTCCGAGTGGTTGAGCTCTGTCATCAGTTCAGCCAGTTTTTCATCATTCCAATCGCGCCTTTGAGCAATTTTGTTCAAAGCAAGACTCAAGGCTTTTTCTTCTTTTTCGGACAAATCCACCAAATCCACGTTTTCTTTTGGTACTGTCTCCCAGCCCAATTCTTGCAAAACCATAACGGTCATATTGCCACCGATAATAATGCCCGCACGGCTCTTGTTGGTATTCACCGTTATGAGCCCGCGAAGCCCAAATCTCTCAATCGATTTTTTTAGCGCATCAATGTCTTCTTGCTTAACTTCTCGCGGATTGTAAGACGGGTGCTTGAGTTCTGAAATTTTTATTATTTGCGTAGTTTTAACCATAGGTGCATGAAAAATATTTTTATACGAATTAATATCATCTGCCATTTTGGAAGCGCGGGACATGCTTGCGTCGCTTCCTCTCGCTGAATCATTTTGATATGCTGTTTTTGCTCTTTGGCCACTGGAAGATTTTTTTGAGAATTATTGTTTGACACGTACATATTCTTCTTCAATTAATTTTTTTGTTGTTAAGGTGGCGTGTTCGACTTTTTCGATTCGCTCCTGATACTCGGCCACAATTTCCTTTTTAGTTTTTTGACCGTCCAGATTAAACGGAGTCAGGCGCGGTATCACCACGTCATTGTCATCGCGATCTTCGAGATTACGAATGGCAATCTCCAGTCGCAGAGTTTCTTCTATCAGTGAGTCATGGATTGACTCTAATATTTCCAGTCTAGTTTTCATATGATTTAATATGACGGATTTTGTTTCTTTGTCCCGCCCTTAGCGACAAGGCCGCCGTTATTTTATTAAAGTCCGACCGCTGTCGGTCTGACACTGCCCGAAAGATCCGGCACATCAAGCCGAACGCTCACCCGAGCCTTGCTTCTGCGACCGGCAAGATTCATGATCGAACGTATTGCTTTGATAACGCGTCCGTCTTTCCCAATCACAATTCCCGCATCACCTTCACCAAGCTTCACCGAAAGGAGCACGCCCATCTCATCGACATGCCTTAATACTTCGACCTGTTCGGGATACGTAACGATGGCCTGCAAAATTTCCTTCAATAAATTTTGATCTTGTTCCATAGATTTTATTTTTCTTTATGATTTTTTAGTTTCTAATCACCTGTCGACCGCAGGTAGAAATGTGGATTAGCCACACCCGAAAAGTCAGGCTTTTTGTTCCCAAGCGCCTCAGGTACTGCCAATAATATTATTAGTTTTTTTTATTGCTCTCATAATTTCAATCGCCACCTGCGGAACAATCGCATTACCAAGAGCCTTCAGTCTTTCTACTCGATGTCGTGATTTGGTGAGTTCAAATTCGTCCAGTTCTGCGGGTAGCCCATCATCCACTCCACAAAGTTTGGCTGCAACTTCAAGCCAGGAGAATTCCCAACCTTCTCTCTTAAATTTGAACACCCGCCTTTGCTTGCTTGATTGCTTCTTTCTTCTGGTTTTCTGATATCGCTCCGCATATCCATCACGCTTGGAGTAGGAAGCATCGCCAATACGTCTTTTACCTTCACGCCGAATCTCACGCCCTTTCGATTTACTCTGTTCCATCGTCCGTTTCTCAGTTCCGCATTCTTCACTGGAGAACCTTCCTTTTCGCTTACTCTTGGTGTTGGAAGTAATGAATTGATCGCTTCCTGAACCTGCTCGCCCATATTGTGCTTTCCTCTGTCTCTCATCGCCGCTCGACTGTCTTGCGCTTTCGGCGTTCCTAGCATCTTCGACCACAAGTGTGTTTTTCTCAAGTCGCTCGCACCTCCCGCCAAAAGCTGCTCGTAAAGATTGCCGGGCGGAACTGTGTTGCGCCCTGTTTTGTTTCTGCTTGCCTGACGTTTCAGATAGCTTTCCGCGCTTTTTCTTTCGATTGGTCTTATCGCTGAGGGCGTGAGCAACAAACCAGATCCGGTCTCTTCGGTGCGGAGCGTTGACGGATACAGCTGGAATAATAAACGGCTGGACTTCGTAACCGGAATTTTCCAAGTCAAAACACACTTGTTCGAATACCATTCCGTTTTGCATAGTAAGTAATCCGCGCACGTTTTCAGCGATAACCCAGCGCGGTTTTGCAAGACGGATGACGCGAAGCATTTCCGGCCAGAGATAACGGTCATCATCCGTACCTCGCCTTTTTCCGGCTTGGGAGAAGGGTTGGCAAGGGAAGCCTCCCGTAAGGATGTCAACTTTAAATAATTGTCTATTCCTATCTGCTTGCTGTTTTTTCCTCTGCTTTTGTAGTCTGTTCCAGTCGGCGTCGGCAATAGACTTGATTTCTTTGATATCTCCATATATTTTTGAATTTGGAAATCTTAGTTTTAATAATTTTTGGCAGTAGCGATCATTGTCGCAAAAAATATGTTCCGAGTTTGGCCAAATTTCTTCCACTGCCAGAGCAAAGCCACCAATGCCGGAAAATAGATCTAAATGTCTCATGTGCTTTTATTTTTATTTCCGCGAAACACTCAGCGATTCCTTCAGCTTTTTGAGCGCTTCGACCATTGCGCTCATTTTTTCGGCTTCATTCTCGGTCTTTGAATTTTTCGCAGTGCCATACTTCATAGCAATCTGTTCCAGGTTTCCGTAAAAACCATACTCACGACAACTGGCTTTTATAAAATCCCTGAGCACTTCCTTGCACAGTGCGGCGCCAATTGATGGCGACATGGATTGCTTGTTCTGCAAAAACCAGATGAATTCAAGTTCCAATTGAAATTCAGTTAAATGCGAAAGAGCGTGCTTGAGCAAATTACCGTCTTTGAATTTCACGAGCGTCGGCTTAGTATGTCGGATTGCTTGGCACAGCTGACTAAACTTTCCAATAAAATACCGCGTTGGAATTATTTTTTTATTATCCCCAACAAGTTTTCTTGTCCGATAGGACTTCTTTGTAAACTCGGTTTCTTTTGTAGCCCGAAATTTTTTCGCCCGAAGATTTTTCGGGGGTTGTGCAAATTTTCCGACCCTCGAACTTTTTTCGGGGGTAGCTAAAGCAGGTATTTGTTGGGGGTGCTTAAGGCTAAGACGATAAAAAATTTTTCCTCCGCATTTCATCCGTTTTTGCGATGAATCCAAGAGTTCGCCCAATTCGTCGTGAGCTTGAATTATTCTCAACTCGTCCACTAATCGCTTAAGCGAGTTTTGAATGGATCTGTCGCTTCGGTTTATCTTTTTCATCAGTTGACCCTGACTAATCCAATCTTTCTCCTTGCGCCGTTTTGTTTCCATATCTTCAATCCATCCCAATGTTTGGTCAGCAACAACGAGAAGAATTCTCAGTTCTACGTCACTCAAAAGTGGCATCCAAACGCGGATGATGAGATGCGGAATTTGAGTCGTGTTAGGAATTATTGATTGTATTTCGTAGTCCATATTTTTAGTGAAAGAGAAATAGCCCCTGCCCTGACACTTTCGCAATCAGGACAGGGCTGAGAACTATTAGAAATAAATTGGAAAATGAATTCTTATATATTCCTCCGCCTCTTCCTGTTCATGCAAGTTATCAGGGTCGGGATCGACCTGCCCGAGACCCTTGCATGTTTTGCAGTAAATATTTTCTCCGTCACATTCGTCACATAGGCGCTTTTCGCCATCAAGAATGAATTGGCGTATTTTTTCTTCCCGCAATTCTTCAGGAAGCTCGTTCCATTCGAGATTGAATGCATATTTCATATTAGTAATCGGCTACTATCGTGCAAGACTCTCCGGTTTCCTTTTCTTTTTGCTCGCACAATTTCACAAAATCAATAAAACTTTTTTTAATCATGTCGATCTGTTTTTTTCTCACTTCTTTATAGAGGCGCCTTTCTCGCTCTTCGATTAATTCGAGAGTTTTCGGCAGTCGTTCGCGTAAAATTTTGGCTGCGATTTTCGTCTCTCCTTTTTTAGTGAAAACTTCCTGGAACAAATAGTGAGTCGCGTAAGGATCGCCGTGATACGCTTCCCTCAAATATCCCACATGTCCGTGCTTGGTTGAGAAGCCAGTCATTTGTTCTTCTCTTTGCTTGGGCGTCTGGTTTTTCCAGCGCGCGTAAATATCAATTCCCATAACTTTGTATCTTCGGCAGGTTTCCGATCTCCGCTTTCGCCGATTCGGCGAACGATTCGGGATCGGAAACCTGGCTCATTTATTTCCCTCCGGGTTCGTTTCGCCCATTGGAAAGCTATTTAATTACTTGGCGACTCCGTTCGACTTACGGAGCCGTATTTCGTTTGGCAAGTACTCTATCTGGATTTGGTCTCCTATTTTCCATTCGTAGCGATCCGCAAGCCATTTCCCTTCAAGGATTATCGCGGGAACTCCGTACCTGCGATAAGTAACCGTGCGAGTGGTTTTCGGTTCTTTCATTTGAGAATGTTCAGCGCCAGCTTCGCTTGGGCTGACCAGAACGGACTCCAGTATCCGCTTTGGCCATCTGCCGTTATTTGAGCAAGCGAGGTGAAGAGAATCATTATGTCGAGCATCACCAGGAAAACTGCCAGTTGCGTGACGCAGACGATTGTTTTCTTAGCGTGCTCGCCTGCCCGCCGAAGTCTCGGCACAGGTGGGTAAGTTATTGCAATCATACTTTTGACTACTGTTCGGCCGTGTGATATGCACCGACCGCAACGTTACTAATTAAGTTGCTTTTTGATTTTTTCGATCAGAGCTTTCCTGATCTGATCGAAGGCATAACTCGACGCTTCGCTTTGTATTTCTTCGTCAGCGAATTCCGTCGTAAACTTTCCCATTAGCTCACCGATCTCGTCGGAGATATTATCCTCGAGATTCCCGGCGAGCCATTTGGCTTTTTCCAAGATGCGACTACGCATCACTTTTCCACGCATTTCACTACGAATGCGTTGTTTAATTTTCGTTAGATTTTTCATAAGCGTGTTTGTCAACTTATGTAAACTTATTGCGGACTCAGGCGCCGCGTGCCTCGACCTTCAGGCGAGCAAAATTAATTTCGAGATCGGGGTTTTCGGCATAGAAAAAACCCGTGCTCTTCGCACGGGTTTCCCCTTTTAATCCGCAACCTGCGAACTCAATGGCTTTATTTTTCAGCTCCTACTTCCCACAACACTTCTTATACTTCTTCCCGCTTCCACACGGACACAGATCATTCCGACCAACTTTATCATCATTGATAATCGGCTTTTGTTTTGGTGCTTCGCGTGTTTCACCATCTTGGATTTCCCGAGCCGAATCGAAAGATTCCACTTCTTCTGCTCCGCTAAAATTGAGATTTTTTTTCGGAATAACAGATTGATTCTGAGTCACAGGAGTAGCAGAAACACGAAAAATTGTATGCACAGTGGTAGATTTAATGTTTTCCATTAAATAGGAAAACATAGAAAACGCTTCCCGTTTATACTCTACCAACGGATCGCGCTGACCATAACCGCGAAGACCAATCCCTTCACGCAAATAATCAATCTCATCAAGATGACTCATCCACATCACATCAATCGTTTGAAGCGCGATACTTTTTTCAATTGAACGCATATTTGTTTCACCAACTTCCAACTCTTTATGATTATAGATTTCCTTAGCCACACCAGCCAAATAATCCGTTGCTTCACCAACCAATTCTGCCGTATTTTTGTTGCGATTTTCTACAATCTCCTTGAGCTTTGCTTGAACAAACGGAGAAAGTGCAAACATGCCCTGCATATTCTCAGTAATTTTTTCCATCTCCAAATTTCCATCTTCCTCGGTAAGACTCGACGAAACTGCCACCTCAATCTCCTCGCGAATATTATCCATAATTTCCGGTTTGATATTCGTCGCCTCCAAAACTGCCCGTCTTTTCTTGTAGAGAATTTCACGTTGCTTATTCATCACATCATCATAGTCCAAAATATGTTTGCGAATATCAAAATTAAAGCCTTCGATTTTGGATTGCGCATTTTCAATCGTCTTAGAAATGATCGGATTTTGAATCGGCTGATCCTCCGGAAGTCCCAGTCTTGTCATTAGGTTAATCAGGTTATCCCCGCCAAACCGGCGCATTAGTTCATCTTGCAAAGAAACAAAAAACTGCGACATGCCGGGATCCCCTTGACGCCCCGCACGACCGCGAAGCTGATTATCGATACGTCGCGCTTCATGCCGTTCCGTACCCAGGATAAACAATCCGCCAAGCTCTCTTGCGCCTTCACCGAGCTTAATATCTGTTCCGCGCCCGGCCATATTGGTTGCAATCGTTACTGAACCGACATGTCCGGCTTTGGCGACAATTTGCGCTTCACGTTCATGGTTTTTGGCATTCAAAACTTCGTGTTCCACACCAGCTTTTAAAAGCAACGTGCTCAAATATTCAGATTTTTCCACCGCAATCGTTCCCACCAAAATCGGTTGGCCAAGCTTATTCAC
>DAIEIZ010000083.1 GCA_027351145.1 Candidatus Moraniibacteriota bacterium
GTAGAGTCTATGCCGCATCAAGCAGGTTCTAACACAAAAATTAGAATTTATTGAAGTCCTTATCAAAACGAAGCATCTTCTAAAGAAATACCCAAAACCAGGAATTCATCGCGCAACAATTTTATTTTTGAGGCTTTTAGTAAACCATGGAAAGCCGCCCGCAAAGACTCCGCTGGTAGCAATTGGAACATTTGGGATGAAAATTATAATCTCAATCCTTATATGCGCTACACATCAAACAACTACATTCTTCCATCCGAATATTAGAAACCAAAAACAACAATTGCCTCCGACAGATCCTTTGCCTGCAATATTGCCGCTGGTGGCAACGATGCCCGGGTAGCCAGCATGCGGCATTCGTAATCCTTAAAACCCACTCGCCACCGATATTTGGTGGCAACGGAATCTTGCCACAAGAATTAACGGATGATTCATTTGTGAATGTAAAGGTTGACCGCTAAAGCTTGTAATTTTTTTAGGAAAATCTTTACAAGAAAGGACCAATATCGTATTGGTCCTTTCTTATTTCTGAGCGGGTAACGGGAATCGAACCCGTCGCTCGTCCTTGGCAAGGACGTATATTAGCCACTATACGATACCCGCTTTCAATCAGCTTGCAAACTATCCCAAAACCAATTTTGTCGGGGCGCCGAGACTCGAACTCGGACTACTTGGTCCCAAACCAAGCGCGCTACCATTACACAACGCCCCGCATTCGTCCCGCCAGAACGTAACTACAGAGGACAGATCCCGCTATTAGTCCGCAAAAGAGGATTCACACAGAAGCTCCGGCGGGCAAGCCCGCTTGGCCACACAACACAATCACAACTTGAAAACTACATGCTATTTTTACTGACCTATAAATCATATCCGCAAACAGCGCTTAAGTCAACAGGCATAACAAAATCCCGCTTGTGCGGGATTTTGTCTCTATCTTCTAATTTATTTTCTAGAAAATAATTTTAGACTAGACCTTATTTAACAGCTTCTTTTAAAGCCTTTCCGGCTGTAAATTTGGGAACGGTCATTGCTGGAATTTGGATCTTAGCCTTAGTTTGAGGATTAATACCTTCTCTTGCTGCACGCTTAGAAACCTTGAAAGTTCCAAAACCAGTCATAGTTACCTTATCTCCGCTTTTCAAAGATTTAGTGATAACTTCGATCATTGTTTCCAGTACTATTTCGACGTCCTTTTTTGACAATTCAGTTTTTTCGCTGATTGCGCTTACTAAAGCATCTTTATTGATATTGCCTGCCATATTATCACCTCCTTTCAATAGTTTCGCCAAATCCTTTAATTTCACAATTAAACTTTGGCGCATACTTTAATTTTTATTCCTCGCCTGCAACGCCATATGCCAGTCTGCACGACTCATACAGCATGTCCGATAAGTAGCCTGTGAGCATCACCCACTCATGCTACCTTTTTTACAGCGACACAGACGCTCCTTCCTTCATATGTCTATATTACTACAATTGCTTTAAATAAAGCAAATGGTTATCGGGCGTATTCCACCACACGTGTTTCACGAATCACATTCACCTTAATCTCACCAGGATATTTTAATTCTTTTTCAATCTTGTCAGCAATTGCTCGGCTAAGTTTTATTGAACCCAAATCATCAATTTTGTCCGGTCTCACAAAAACGCGAATCTCTCTTCCTGCTTGAATGGCATAAGTTTTTTCCACCTCTGGAAAAGAAGTCGCCACCGCTTCCAATTCTTCCAAGCGTTTAAGATAATTTTCCAATGTGTCCTTTCTCGCCCCGGGACGAGAAGCGGAAATTGCATCGGCGGCAGAGATAATCATTGATTCCGGCGTTTCAAATGGATAGTCCTCATGATGTGATTTCATCACGTCAATAATTTCCTTGCCAATTTTGAATTTTTCCAAAATCTTAATTCCGATCTCAACATGTGTTCCTTGCACCTCATGGTCAATGGCTTTTCCGATATCATGCAAAAGCCCTGCTTTTTTCGCTAAATTCACATCAGCTCCAAGCTCCGCTGCTAGCGCTCCTGAAAGATGTGCCACCTCCAAAGAATGCAGAAGTGCGTTTTGCCCATAGCTGGTCCTGTAGCGCAAACGTCCGAGAATATGAATTAATTTTGGATCAAGTCCTGCCACGCCAACATCATAGGCCGCAGCATCTCCCGCCTCACGAATCTTATTGTTTATTTCCAATTTAGCAAATTCTACCGCCTCTTCAATCTTAGTTGGATGAATGCGTCCATCAGAGATAAGTCTTTCAATCGCAATTCTGGCAATTTCACGACGAATCGGATCAAAACCAGAAATCACAATCGCTTCCGGGGTATCATCAACAATAATCTCAATTCCTGTTAGTCTTTCCAGCGCCTTAATATTGCGACCCTCTCTACCGATAATTCGTCCTTTTACCTCGTCCGATGGAATTGCCACAATGCTCGTAGTAACATCTGCCGCATGCGAACCGGCATACTTTTGAATAGCCTGCGTCATAATATCTCGAGCCTTCTTTTCTAGCGTGTCACGACCTTCTATCTCCAAAGACTTAATTCTTTTGGCCAACAATTCTCGGCTTTCTTCTTCGGTCAATTGCAAAAGAATTTTTTTTGCCGCCTCTTTGGAAAGCCCCGCGATTTTCTCCAGTCGCTTCAGCTCTTGCTTCCTGGCCTCTTCCACTTCCTTTCTAACTGCCCTCACTTCTTCCGCTTTTTTAGCCAAAAGTTCTTTTTCCTTCTCTACTTCCTGAATCTTCCCCTCCAAGCTCTCCTCTTTCTTGTCCAAACGCGCCTCAGTACGCCTAAGTAACTCTTCCCTGTCATACTCCTTTTTCTTAGCTTCCTCCAGGATATCAACTGCTTTATTTTTTGCCTCTAAAATTATCTCCTGACCTCTCTTTTCTGCCTCTTCTTCCACTTTCACTGCCCTACCCTCTGCGGTTGAAAGTTGCTTCTTAGCGATTGTCTGTCTCGCATAATAGCCCAAAATTGAACCGATTCCCAAAGATAAAATACCGGTGATGATCACCGTTAAACCTATTTCCATAATATTTCATTCTATTCAATTGATAAATCATAAATGCAATTAAACACAAATATTTTTTCGAAAAATCAGGCTGTTACGCCGACCATCTCTCTTTACCAATATAAACTAGACTTTTATTTAAACAATTATCCACCCTCCTAATGGTATTACAACGACTGGCTTTTGTCAAAAAACGAGTGAAATGCTATCATTCAACAGTAAGAACTAGCAAAAACCATAAACTATGAAAAATACTTTCAAGCCCATTGTTTTAGTAGTCTTGGATGGCTGGGGCATAAGCGAAAAACAACAGGGCAACCCAATCATGACCGCAAAACTGCCCACAATGGACAAGCTCAACCAATTCTATCCCCATATCGCCATCCAGGCTTCTGGAATTGCGGTGGGCATCCCATGGGGAGAACCGGGAAATTCAGAAGTTGGACATCTCACTCTTGGTACTGGGCAAACTCTCTACCAAAACCTTCCTCGCATCACAATGTCCATTCAAAATGGAGAATTTTTTAAAAACCCCGCTTTTCTCGGAGCAGTCGAACATGCTAAGAAAAACAACTCCTCTGTTCATATAATGGGACTTCTCGGTAAAGGCGGAATTCATTCTAATGTGGATCATCTCTACGGCCTCCTGGAGTTAATGCAGGAACAAAAATTTAAAAAAGTTTTTCTGCACATTTTTACCGATGGAAGAGACTGCGCCCCAACTTCAGCGATAGACTGCATAACAGAACTACAAAAAAGAATCAATGCTACTGGTGTAGGTAAGATTGCCACTCTTGGTGGCAGATATTATGGAATGGATCGCAATAATAATTGGGACCGCATCAAGCTTGCCTACGACGCCATGACAAAAGGAGTTGGAAATTTGATAGAGGATTCAATTGAATACCTAAAAAAATCCTACAAGAAAGAGGTTTTTGACGAATATATCGAACCGGCAGTTATTATTGAAGGCGGAAAACCGATTGCAACAATTGACGACAATGATTCCCTTATCTTTTTCAACTTTCGCGAAGACCGAGCCCGCGAAATAACGAAAGCCTTTGTTCTTCCAGGATTTAATAAATTCGAGAGAAAACCAATTGAAAACCTGCATTTTGTGGCCATGGTTCAATATGAAGCTGATTTGCCCGTAAGCGACATCGCTTTCCCTGTCGTAGAAGTTAACACCTGCTTAGGTAATGTTTTAGCCGAAAACAAACTAACTCAACTACGAATCGCAGAAACAGAAAAATTTGCCCATGTCACCTATTTTTTCAATGGAGGAAATGAAGAGCCATTCCCCCTGGAAGACCGGGTGATCATCCCGTCAAAAGATGTTGCGCGTTTTGATGAAGCACCGGAAATGAGTGCCAGAGAAATTACCGAAAAAGTTTGTGATTTCATCAAAGAAGAAAAATATGATTTCATCCTAATCAATTACGCCAATGCGGATATTGTTGGTCACACAGGAAACGAAGAAGCTGCTGTCATAGCCATAGAAACAGTTGACAACTGCTTGGGAAAAGTTATCCAAGAGGTGATTTCCAAAAATGGTTGCCTCCTTGTCACCGCCGATCACGGAAATGTGGAAGAAATGGTTAATATCAGAACGGGGGAAAGAAACACTGAGCATTCCGCCAATCCAGTTCCTCTTTGGTTTATAACCAATGAAAACCACCAATTGAGCCAAAGCGCCTATACTTTCGAAGTCTCCGGACTCCTTAGCGACATAGCGCCGACAATTCTCGATCTTTTTGACATAAAAAAACCAGAAAAAATGTCTGGCGAAAGCCTCTTGCCATTATTAGGATTTAAGAAATAGAAAATTTTGCTAACCAAAAAACACCCCGACATAACAGTGGGGGTGTTTTTTATTTATAAAAACAGGGATTGAACTATTTAATAATCTTATCCACAATGCCATATTTCTTTGCTTCAGTCGCACTCATGAAAAAATCCCGCTCCGCATCAATGGCAATCTTAGCAATCGTTTGACCAGTATGCAAAGCTAATATCTCATTCAGCCGCTCCTTAGTTTTCAAAATATGCCTCGCGTGAATATCAATATCTGTCGCTTGACCCTGCGCACCGCCCATTACTTGATGAATCATCACTTCGCTGTTAGGCAACGCGATTCGCTTGCTGCGAGCCCCGGCAGCAAGAAGCAGGGCAGCTGCGCTTGCCGCGATTCCCACGCAAATAGTCGACACGTCAGCTTTTATAAATTGCATCGTATCATATATTGCAAAAGCGGATGTAACGGAACCACCGGGAGAATTAATATAGAGCTTAATATCTTCTTTCGAAGCTTGCGAGTCCAAAAACAAAAGTTGCGCGATAATAATATTAGCACTCACATCATCAATTGGACTACCAAGAAAAATTATCCGATCGCGAAGCAACCGGGAATAGATATCGTAAGCACGCTCGCCACCACTGGTTTTTTCAATTACAGTTGGAATAAGATATTGATTTGTAATTGCTTTGTTCATATTATTGTAATAATTTTTAATTTCTAAATAATTTGTAATGTTTTAATTTTTAAATCAGAACATTGATTCAATGAATTATAAAATTAAAAATTCTAATTATCATAGCTTCTCCAGCATTTCAAATACCTTATCATTTTCCAAAGTTCCTTTGACATAACTATAGAGTCTTTGCATATCAACATTTTTTTCGAAATCTTTCACGTTCTTATAATGCTGCATAGTCTTATTCATTTCCACTTCCACCTCTGCCGACTCCACTTTCACATCCTCCTTCTTAGCAATCTCCTTGAGCGCCATGGCAGATTTAATTCTTTTCTCCGCTTGCGGTTCCCAATCCTTTAAAAGTTCCGTCTTATTTTTCTTGAGCTTTTCCAGATAATTATCCAACGTCATTCCGGTCTGCGCAATCTGCCCTTCAAATTCTTGCACCATGCGATTGAGCTCATCAGCCACCAGCTCTTCCGGCAATTCTCCTTCCAAACTTTTTACAATTTCGTCCAAATATTTGCCCTGTTTTTCTTCTCTGGTCTTGTGCTCATTTTCGTGTTCCATGCCTTCTTTGATGTTAATCTTCAGCTCGGAGAGATCCTTGAATTTTCCAAGTGAGACGGCAAATTCATCATTAATTTCTGGCACTTGTCTTTCTTGCACCAAAACCATCTTCACTTTAAATTTAGCCATCTTACCTGACAAATCATCTTTGTGATAATCTTTCGGAAAAGCCAGTTCAAACTCCTTCTCATCGCCTTCGCTCATGCCGATCAAATTTTCTTCAAAACCGGGAATAAATACCCCTTTGCCGACCACGAGCGCATGATTTTTGCTCGTGCCGCCATCAATCACTTTTCCATCAACACTCACTTCAAAATCAACTTCCACACTATCATTGTTCGCCACCGCGCGTCTCACTGTCACAAGTTTCACGCGACTGTTGGCAATCTTTTCCAACTCAAGCATAATTTCATCCTCAGACACTTCAGTTGTCTTTTTCTGATACTCCGCATTGATTTTTTTGATAGCATCTTTATATTTATCAGACACACTAACTTCTGGCATCACTGCCACAGTTGCTTTAAAAATCAAATCTTCATTTTCGGAAATTTTATCAATCTCAACTTTAGGGCTTCCAATGGTAGCCAGTTTTTCGCGTACGACAAAATTAGAATAACCCTTACTAATCGCTTTTTCAGCCGCATGACTAAGAATCATTTCCTTTCCCACTTTTTGTTCCACCAAATTTCGCGGCG
Organism: Candidatus Moraniibacteriota bacterium; assembly: GCA_027351145.1. Taxonomy (GTDB): domain Bacteria; phylum Patescibacteriota; class Minisyncoccia; order Moranbacterales; family UBA2206; genus UBA9630. The sequence goes on from DAIEIZ010000083.1 coordinate 6,750, forward strand.
CTTTCCCCTGGCGAAATCCCGGAAACTTAAACTCAGCAGAAATTTCCGCCACAGCCGGGGTGATAAATTTCTCCCATTCCTTCCATTCAATAATTAATTCGATTTCAATTTTTGATTTAGGTAATTTCTTTATCATAGCAACTTTAAAAATTTATTATTTAGTTAATGCTTCGGTTAATGGCGGCACAATTTGTTTTTTGCGAGAAACGACTTTCGGCAAAAACATTTCGCTACCTGTTACCTTCCCAGCAAATACTTTCTCCAAAAGCGCCTGTTCTTTTTCACTGATAATAAACAATACGCTATTTTGCGCGACGATATCTACCAGCATAAAAACAATGTAATCCAATTTCTCTTTTTGCTTTTTCTCTGCTAGCAGGTTCGTGATTTTTTCCTTCTCAGCTAAAACGCTTTCGGGTTTGGTTGTTTCCCAAGCAGCGATTCCAACCTTACTCTTTCCCATTTCAAATACTTTGTAATCCTGAGTAATGAGCGTTGCGAGAGAAATTCCCTTGAGACTTGATTTAGCCGAAAACAAATCCACTACAAATTGTTTCAGATTTAGCTTAGCAATCTTGTTTAACTCTTTTACTAATTTTCTATCCACTTCCGTTGTCGTTGGTGAATTCAAATTCAGCGTATCCGACAAAATTCCAGAGAGCATCAATTTCGCAATATTGGCTGGAATTTTTTTGCCTGCTTCCGCGTACATTCTCGCCAAAACCGAAGCGGTGCTACCAATCGGATCGGTTCGCAAAAAAATTGGAGCTTCCAATTGCAGATTAATTTTGTGGTGATCAATGATTCTTTCAATTTGGCCAATCTCTAGACCATCCACTGTTTGACTAAGCTCATTATGATCAACCAAAACAAAACTGTCATCTTTTGCGACTTTCCTTAGCAGCTGAGGAGCTTGAATTGAAAATTTCTCCAGCACAAACTTCGTCTCATTATTCAACTCTCCTGCGCGATAAGCTTTGGCAGAAATTTTTAGTACATTAGCATAATAATGCTCAGCGATCAGACTCGAAACGATCGTATCGGTATCTGGATTTTTGTGTCCGATAATAATTATTTTTTTCATCTTTTTGATAATTATTTTATTATTTTCGCTTTGACAAAAAACTTCAGAAAAATATACCACCAACTTTGTCATTCCCGCCTTCGCGGGGACGACATAAATTAAATTTTACTTTTCTGTTTTATCTTCGGTCACTTCTTCCTCCGCCTTTCCCTCTACCACTTCCACAACATCTTCCTCTTTTTCTTCTACTTGCTGTTCACTGTTCTCTGTTTCCTGCTCACTGTCTTCTGTTCCTACTCCCGCGATATCAATCTTCCAACCAGTTAGTTTTGCAGCCAAACGCACATTCTGTCCTCGCTTTCCAATTGCCAGCGATAGCTGTTCTTCCGGCACAACAGTCGTTGCTTTCTTTTCCCCTTCATCCAAATCAACTCTAAGCACTTTCGCAGGACTCAACGCCGCTGAGATAAATTTCGCGGGATCTTCGTTCCAAAGAATAATATCAATTTTTTCTCCCCCCAATTCTTCAATGATCGCTTGTACTCTTGTTCCTTTTTGTCCCACGCAAGATCCAATCGGATCAATTCCTTCTTCTGTTGAAGCGACAGCTACTTTCGTGCGCTCTCCCGCTTCTCGGGCAATTGCTTTGATCTCAACTGTTCCGGCAAAAATTTCCGGCACTTCTAACTCAAAAAGACGTCGCACCATGTCAGGGTGGACACGACTGAGTGTGATGCCAGGACCTTTCGTACCCACATCAACTTTCGCCAAATAGACCTTCACTCTCTGTCCGATGCGATAATTTTCTCTTTCAACTTGCTCCCCGGGAAAAAGTACGCCGACTGATTTTCCGATATCAATAAAAACATTGCGTCCTTCCACTCTTTGCACGACGCCGGAAATCACTTCACCTTCCTTGTTTTTGTATTCCTCAAACATTGAATCTCTTTCTGCTTCGCGGATTCTTTGAATGATCACTTGCTTGGCTGTTTGCGCTGCTACGCGACCGTAATCTTTTTCTTCAGGAAGAACTGTTTCGATGATATCCCCGACCACGGCTTTTTTCTTAATTTTCTTAGCCTGCTCCAAAGTCAAATCACGCTCAGGATTAAAACGAGGTAATCTCTCCTCATCATTACCTTCCGCGTCACCGTGCGTTCTTTCCTGATAGCCCTGTTTTTCCTCCACTTCTTTTTCTTCCTTCTCCTCCACAAACTCTCGAGTCGTCTCGTCAACCACTTCTTTCACCAGATAGAATTTCGCGCCACCACTAACTTCATCAAATTCAGCGCGGATATTTTGACCTTTTTTTCCATAATCTTTTTTGTACGCCGCCGCCAGAGCCGCCGCAATTGTTTCAATCACTTTTTCTTTTGAAATTCCCTTTTCCTCACAAAGCGCTGAGATTGCACTTCCAAAATCGCCCGTTCCTCGTGGGGCCTCCTCTTCTTCTTTGGTCTTTCTTGGCTTTCGAATTTGTCCAAGTTTTCGCATAGTATTATTTTTTAAATAATTAAAATCCTAATTAACTTAAATAAAAAGCCCGCTTTCGCGAACCTGGAATACTTCTCTATCAACAAATATATTATAGACTGCAAATCCCTTTTTTGTCAAACACTAATTTTTTCCCGTTAGTTAGCCAAAATTACATCATAGGACCAATCTCAAATTGATTGACAGAATTAATGATAGGTGTTAGATTATTTTAAAATAGTCTTTTAAAAAACAATTACATCTCAATGTAATTTAAATAAATGAAATAAACACTCAGATAAGGAGAGAGAAACATGAATGCACATGGTTTTGGTGGCTCTGTAGCAGGAATTCCAGTCAGGGGAGGCATTGTTAGTATTGATAGCGCAGATGCTACAACAATAATTAATGCAGCCTCAGGTTTAATGAGGACAACAGCAAGCATGGCAGCAGCTGGTGCGCGTGTCTTAGGAAAAGGGCTAATTGTTGGGGGCGGATTTGCCTTGGCAACGGCCTTTCTAGCACCATTGGTTAGTGGCATGTCAATAACGACTTCTCCGAAAATGCCAATATTTTCCCTGGCACGAATCAAAACTTTGAGTAGGGAATTTTTGGGGATTTGTGTAACAGATATCTTCGATTGTAATTGTGATGGTGAGAATTTGAGAATTCCAACACATACTATAAACAAGATAAAATTTAATTATTGTGGTGGTGCTGATTATAGTGGATATGACGTTGAGTTGATTGACGGCTCAAGATACAGCCGCTGCAAGTCAAATACACACCAACTTTCTTTCCTGACGATTTGCGGAGACCAGAATTTTTTGCTTTTTTGCAAAGTAGATATTCCAAATGCAAAGCGAGGTTTTTTCTCTAAACAAAAAAAGTGGATTCCTCATAAGCCATCTCGTAACTGTGGATACTATAATTCTATTGAAGGCGTAACAGTAAACGATCTCATTGATTTGCGTCATCGCTTAAGATTTGCTTTTGAAAACAATCTTGACGCGGTAATTAATACAATAGGAAGGGAGGAATTCGCTAAATACTTCGTTTTGAGTTGATAGCGAGCGTTTCTAGACAGAAGAAGTGCATGGCACTGGATTAAGAATGATAACGAAGAAATCTCACCTTGAAATGGAGGAGGCTTGCTTCGAAAACAGGTACGATTATTACCAATGCCCCCGATGTATGATGACCAGGAAAAGGAAAAACGGATTTTTCAACTCAGACATGATTTAAAATGTATCACAAGAAGAAGCGAAGAAGTTGATCAAAAAACTTTTTCTATCGGAGCTAAGGTAGCTGGTACAATAATTGCGATTGGTGAAACAATCCTGTTATGCGCGGCTGTGGGTGGCGACAAAAATGAACCGTAAAAAATAACCGGGAATAAAAGGGCAACATCACATTGTGATGCTGCCCTTTAAATTTGCTAAATTTAGCCCTATTTCGGTTAATTTTGTCCTGTTTTTGCTTATTCTAAACCACTTTCAACCTTTTCGAAGTTCTTGACGCATTTTTTCAAAACTTTGGCCCAAAATAGCCCCGAATCGCCTTTTTACCTCAAATCCCAAGAAATTAAAATGGCTTATTTAAAGCCTAATTTTTTCATATCCCCAAACCGAGATTGACTTTTTTGCTATTTTGTGCTAATATACAAAGTTGGAGCGCTAGCCGCGACAACTCGACTTTGAAAGCAAAAGGGTCGAATGGTCGGCTCTTTTACAACCAAATACTCTACTACAAAATCAATTATGGAGGTGTGCTATGTTTAGTTGGTTAAAAAAACTTTTGGGTTTTGGTGGGGAAGTGGCTTTGGATACAGCATTCATCAAAGGCGTCCCAGCAATCTGGAATTGGTTAAAGCAGACACATGCGGACCTACCCGACTCAGTCAAACAAAGACTTCCCGGTTTTCTGGGAATAGATTTAAATGACGAGCAAATCTACGGGGGCGTACTTGGTCAATTGCCACCCAAAGAACAAGTTGTAATCTCTGGCTTTCTTTCTCAATGTAAGGACTATGAGCGCAACCGGTTTATTAATGTGGTTGCGGGCATGGAAGTCGTTGATGAGGGGAAGACAGACGAGAAAAAAGAAAGTTTTGATGACAATGGGAAAAAAGTCGTCGAAACGAAATCCGGCAGCAAAAGCAAAAAGGATAAAAGGAAAGAGTTTCTGGAAAGTTTTGCCAAAGTTATCACGGATGAATTCAACGGCGATTTTGAAAAAGCATATGCTTATTGCGTTGCCGGAAGAATGATCATTCCTGATCCGCTGCACCAAAAAGCGCTAAGGAATTTCACCGAAGGTACGGCTTGGTTTAAAAATGTCATACTTGCTCCCTTTGGTGCCGTGTCAATTAAAGATCTAGCCCAAAAGGCAAGTCAGAAACTTTCCCAAAATTCAGCTAATCTGAACGCATCAGCTCAATCCTTTGAGGACAGAGCAAAAGCATTCTACGAAAAATCAAAAAATAAAAGATAAGGAAGGATGGTGCACAATGCCAATACTAATTACAATAGTTGTGATTGGACTTTTATTCTTTTCTGTCGCCATTCGAACAAGAATCAAAAACTTGCTCGTTGGCACCGGCTATTACTTGGCCGGAACATGGAATAACATTAGCCCGACCATCAGAGACATAATGCAAATCGGAATTCTGATTGGCATAATTGGCTGGGCAACAATGATTGCACTAATGATCGGGTTGGGCGCTTATGCCAATTCCATAGGATGGGCAATTTTTATCAGTATAGTCTTCCCATTCTGGTTCATAGCCTTCATTATGCCTCCGGCCTTAAATAAGCTATGGGTATTTGGACCAATATTTCGGATATCCAGATGTCTAATTTGTCCATTGGCCATAGCAATGATCGTATTATTGATTGGAGTCTGGTCACCCGCGGTGAAAAGTGCCATAGACCGGAAAGCCAGCGCATTTAAAAATGGCGCTGCCATTAGCCTCAATGAGAGTTCCAGTCACAGCGAATCAGAATCTGGGTCTTTCAGAAAAGTCAGCGAAAGAACCATGACCGTGAGAAACCGCAACGATGATAGCGATTCGTTTGTGGTTGAATCTGGTGACGTTGTAAAAATCGCCAGCTGGAATGGTATCCAAGCGACCGAATTTCGCGAGGGCTTCAGCCGCATAGTCGCCAAAAATATTCTTGGCCACTATGACGGCGCAAAAGTCGGCTGGGTACCAACTCGACTACTCGAGGAAGGCGCTTCCGCACCGAAGTCCCCCGAAACAGACAGCTTAAAAAGCTCTCTGATAAAAAACTTTCCTGCCACTATTGAAATAACCGGCGGAAAGAATTACTTCAAGAGTTTTGAAATGTCAAAGGGGAAATATAAAGTCTCTCCGGTCGACACCGAGGTTAATCTCGGTGAAGGTCGGAAAGTCAGAAAAGATGGAAAA
>DAIEIZ010000042.1 GCA_027351145.1 Candidatus Moraniibacteriota bacterium
TTTCCGGAAAAAATAAATGGAAAGTTTGCTATTTTGCACAGCATTTCTCCTAATGTTTCGATTGACTATTTTAACTCTTTGGATAATAAAAAAATCATAATTGAGAGCTATCATAATAATAAAGCAGATGATAAGCGCTGGGATAATATCTTGCGTGGTGTTGGCTCTCCACCAATCAAAACGGATTATGGCTGGCTTGTTTTTTACCACGCGATGGACAGACGCGATCCAAATCGCTACAAGGTTGGCGCTATGATTTTAGATTATAATAATCCACAAAAAGTGTTGCATCGTTCCATACAGCCAATTCTGGAGCCAAATGAAAAATATGAAAACGAAGGATCTAAATCCGGCGTCGTCTATGTCTGCGGATCAGTCATAAAAGACGAGAAAATCTATGTTTATTACGGCGGAGCGGATAGGTTTACCTGCGTAGCGACAACTCCAATGCATGAATTTCTCTTAGCACTTATTAATTCATCAAAAACCATCCCATTTGTCAGATTGGCATTGGGCTAATAACTTCAAAATATAAAATATGCTCATTATCAAGCGTTCTCCGGAAAACCCAATTCTCATTAGTGAAAGTCATAACTCATGGGAAGCAGAAGGTGTCTTTAACGGTTGCCCAGTAAAAAATGCTAAAGATTATCATTTGCTCTATCGAGCTCTATCTTCGCCAATTTTGCGAAATGGTGTAGTTTTGGAGATTTCTTCTATTGGGCAGGCTGTTAGTGATGATGGGATTCATTTCAAAAAACATAGTCAATTTATTACCCCGGAGTTTAACTGGGAGCAATTTGGTTGTGAAGATCCCCGGGTTGTTAAATTAAATAATAAATATTATATTTTTTACACAGCCTTGTCTTCTTATCCTTTTGGGCCTGAGGGGATTAGCGTGGGATTGGCTATTAGCAAGGATCTTAAAAAAATAAATACTAAACACCACATTACACCTTTCAATGCCAAGGCGATGTCACTTTTTCCCTCTAAGATAAAGGGGAAAATGGCGGCATTGCTTACAGCAAACACTGATCGCCCTCCTGCAAAAATTGGCTTTGCCATTTTTGACAAAGAGGAAGACCTTTGGTCTGAGAATTTTTGGAATAATTGGTATGAAAATCTTGATGAGCATGTTGTGCCGCTTCAGCGAAATCCAGAAGACCATATTGAGTTAGGCGCTCCGCCAATCAAAACAAAAGAAGGTTGGCTCCTCATTTATTCCTATATTAAAGATTATTTGAACGAGCGAAGAACTTTCGGCATTGAAGCGGTACTGCTGGATATCAATAACCCGCAAAAAATATTGGGACGAACCGAGTTGCCACTTATGGTCCCCGAGGAGGAATATGAATTATATGGAAAAGTGCCTAATATTATTTTTCCCTCTGGCGCATTGGTGCGCGGTAAAAATTTGCATATCTATTATGGCGCGGCTGACACAACTTGCTGTGAGGCCAGTTGTGATTTGAAGGAGTTGATTGATGAAATGTTGGAAAAAAGGGAGGAGCACCTCTTGCTTAAGCGCTTTTCCGGTAATCCCATCCTGGAGCCGATTGCTGGGAATGCTTGGGAGAGCAAGGCTGTTTTTAATCCGGCAGCAATTAGAGAGGGTGGTCTGACGCACATTCTCTATCGGGCTACTTCTGATGATGATACTTCTTCAATTGGCTATGCTTCCAGTGTGGATGGTTTGCATATTGACGAGCGTTTGTCTTTTCCGATTTATTATCCGAAAGAATCATTTGAACAAAAGAAACAAGGTGGAAATTCTGGCTGTGAAGATCCTCGTATTACCAAGATTGATAATAAAATATATATGTGCTATACGGCTGTGGATGCGGAGAATCCTCCTCAAGTTGCCATCACATCAATCAAGGTTAGCGATTTCGTGGCAAGAAAGTGGAATTGGGAAAAATCAAAGCTGATTTCTCCGCCTGGCTTTGACGACAAAGATGTTTGTATTTTGCCGGAGAAAATACGAGGAAAATATGTGATTTTTCACAGGATTCAACCGTCAATTGATATTAATTTTTTTGACGATTTAGACTTTAGCGGAGGAAAAATGCTGGAACAAAATCCAATTTTATTGCCCAGAAAGGGGATGTGGGATAATAAGAAGATTGGGATAAATACTGTGCCACTCAAGACGAAGAATGGTTGGCTTATGTTATATCATGGAGTATCTGAAGAGGATAGTGTATATAAAATTGGGGCGGTACTTCTTGCTTTAAATGATCCGGGGAGGGTGCTAGCGAGAACCAAGTTTCCTATTCTTGAGCCGGAAATGTTATATGAAAAAGTTGGTGTTGTGCCAAATGTTGTTTTTCCTTGCGGAATGGTCGCGATAAATTCAAAGGTGTATGTTTACTACGGCGGAGCGGATAAAGTGGTTGGCGTTGCCATGGTAAATCTTTCTAAGCTTTTGAAGAGTTTGACATAATCTTCTCACACTGAAATTTTGGCGGATGAACTAATTTTGAGTAAATTCTTTGCAGTTTGCTGTGAAGATGGTCTTGGGCTTATCTGTGGTTTATATCTTTGATTATTTTTTGTCAGAATGGCGGTGTCATCCCTAAATGAAATGAATAGTCTAAGAACTAGTCTGCTTATCGGATAGAGACATTCAAACTGCTCATCTTATTATTCTCTTCTTAGTGTGTTAAGGAACTGTCAGGGAATGATCGTGTGTGTTTTTTGGAGTTTGTCAACATTGGGGCTGGAATGAATCATGAATATTTGATTTATAAACAAACAAAGACCAAAGTAT
>DAIEIZ010000045.1 GCA_027351145.1 Candidatus Moraniibacteriota bacterium
ATTTCAGCAGTAAATTCCAGTTCCATCACTTCCACTTCCGCCACCATCGCCTGGACCACCGATGAAAATTCCAGCTCCTATGTCGATTACGGCACAACTCAAAATGTTTACACGAAAACGATAGGGAACAGTTCTGATGCAACAATGTCCCATACTGTCAATCTCACCAATCTCACCCCTAACACCACTTACTATTTCCGTGTCCGTTCGGTGGATGGTGCGGGTAATGAGGCTCTGGATGATCATGGTGGAAGCAGTTATTCCTTTGAAACATTGCCACCGGATTTAGTCGGACCGGTTATTACATTTGATCCGTTGCATAATATTTCGGTAACGAAAACTTCGGCGACAATTAGCTGGGTGACGGATAAGAATTCAAGTTCTTTGATTGATTATGGCCAGAATGCTGGAATCTATTTTGGAACTATCGGAAATAATGCGGATAAAGTTATGAATCACAGTATTACTATAAATAATTTAACAGCTAGCACTACCTACTACTTTCGCCTTACCTCCGCCGACAGCTCTTTTAATCAAACAATCGATGATAATCATGGAGCAGATTATTCTTTCACCACTAGTCCTAATGACGCAGCTATAACCTTTTCCGATGTTGCAGTCAGTTCTATTACCGATAACTCTGCCGTAATCACCTGGACAACTAATGAAAATGCCTACCCCTTTGTTGATTGGGGAGGAACAACAACTTACGGTAACGTGGTCGGCGCCGAAACAACGACAGCCAAAATTCACAGTGTTAAAATCACAGGACTCTCTGCCGGAATTGCCTATCATTTCCGACCAAGAGTTAAAGACATGCTGGGCAATTTTAGCTACTATGACAAGGACAGCAGTTTTACCACTGCAACTATCGCAATGCCAGTTAGCTCCACCGAATCAGCCCCCACTATTTCTAGTTTGAGCGTGAGAAAAATCACCAGTTCAGAAGCGGAAATCACTTGGAAAACAGACAAGAAAACCAATGCTCTGGCGAAATATGCCCTGACTAGTACTTACGATCAAATGGCTGGAGAAGTGCTGTCTTCTTCACTAACAACAGATTATATCACCGATCATATTGTTACTTTGAATAACTTACTTTCCAATACCACCTATCATTTCGTAGCTATCTCTGTCGATATCTCCGGTAACATTGCCATTTCCAGTGACAAGACTTTTATTACCTCCAAACTGTCTTCTCTCTCTGGTGTAAAAGTTTCCACCATCACCCTGAGCAGTGCCATTATAACCTGGGAAACCAGCGACCCTACGACTTCCGAAGTGGACTATGGCAACACCACCGGTTACGGCCAAACCAATGCTGACAAAAAATTAGTCAATACGCATAAAGTGGAGCTAACCAATTTGGGAAAAGGTCAGACTTATCATTTCCGTATCAAAAGTGAAGACAGGAATAAAAACATCACCGGTTCCGATGATTATGTTTTCGCTACTTTCGATCAACCAAAATTGGTCGATCACAAAGAAGATGAGCTATCTGATTCTTCTGTTGCTATTGCGTGGACCACCAGTACCCCGACTCAATCTTTTGTGGAATACGCTAACAAAGATGATGCTGGCAATGTTTTGACGCAAGGCGATTCCAATCAAACAACAGACCATAAAATCACAATCAAAGAATTGACTCCCGGCACAAGCTACAGCTACAAGATTAAAGGCACTGACATTAACAGCAACTCATTTGAATCGGACAGCTATGAATTTACCACCTCCAAAGATATCAGTTCTCCGGTCATAACGCAGGTCAGCACTAAGGCTTCTATCATCTCAGGGAAAGAAGATATGGTGCAAACAATTGTTTCTTGGTTGACCAATAAGCCAGCCACTTCCCAGGTAATTTTTGGAGAAGGAATCAAAAGCGATCCGGCCTATGAAGAAAAAACAAATCTGGATACAAATCTTTCCACTAACCATATTGTCGTTTTATCCAATTTCAAGCCGGGTGCGATGTATCACATTAAAGTTGCTTCGAAAGATAAGAATGATAACGAAACAATCTCACAAGGTTTTACCGTTTTGGCACCGAACAAAAACCAATCCATCATTCAAATCATCGTGGCCAACTTCGAACAATCATTCGGGTGGGTGAAAAAAATGGGACTCTGAGTTTCATGCTATAATTCAATAAAGGTCAGTGTCTAAGGAGACAAAAAATGGATTCATTATCTTTCAAAAACCAAATACTAAAAAATTCCAATCTTTCCAATGAGAAAAGTTTAGTCGTTGAAAGAAACAATGAATCAAAAGAACCTCTGGTGTTGATTCGTGATTTAAAAGTTGTGTATAATCTCGGCAAGCCAAATGAAAATGAAGCTTTGCGCGGAGTCAGTCTGGAAATTTATCCCCAGGAATATGTGATTTTTTTTGGTCCTTCCGGTTGCGGAAAATCAACGCTGGTTAATATTATCGCCGGTCTGGAAATTCCCACTGAAGGCGAAGCGATTATCGACAAACGCAGTTTGCATAAATTTTCTTCCAATGAGATGGCGATGTTTCATCGTCGGGAAATTGGCATGGTCGCTCAAGCCTACAATCTCATTCCGACGCTAACCGTTTTGGGCAATGTTGTTTTGCCTAAAATTTTTGAAAGAAAAAGCCGGCGGGAAAGAAGAAGAAGAGGCGAGGAATTGCTTTTGAAATTCGGTCTGGAAAAATTAGGCAAGCGGTTGCCTTCGGAACTTTCCGGCGGGCAGCAACAACGAGTGGGAATCGCCAGGGCCTTGGTAAACGACCCTGCTATTATTTTAGCGGATGAAGCTGTGGGAAATTTGGACAGTGAGTCGGCACAAAATGTTTTAGAGATACTCAATCGCTTGAATGCAGATGATAAAAAAACCATCATTTCCGTTACGCATAATCCCGAGCATCTTTTCTATGCCGATCGGATTTTTCATATGAAAGACGGCAGGATTGTCAAGGTGGAAATCAATAAAGATAAGGTGCGAAAATTAAAACCAAAAGAGGGAAGTGATGCTGATGCGAACAGAAAAAAAACCGCACTGGAGCTTTTGATTGAAGCCTATCCGAATCTATCCGGCATGGATTTAAACACTATGATTGCGCCTTTTAAAGCCAAGATGCTGACAGAATATTTGACTAATCGTTTTGAGGAATGGGAAATTGCGTTTCTGGAAAAAAAAATAGGCGATCGCTTGCTGGGCCGCTTGAATGAAATCGGACTTATGCAGATTCTGGATGTATCCCATGATCAGGGCGGGTTGAATTTGAATATCAATTTAGCACGCTATTTTTCTCGAACGGTGGAAGGTATTTTTGAAGAAGCGATGCAGCTTAAGGAGAAAAGGAATATTTTGGAAACGGGGAGCGAGGAAGAAAAAGCTGGTGCGGTCAAAAATATTCGAACAATATTACTAAATGACTTTGGCGGAAAATTAACTGATGAAAAAATGATTGCGTTAGACAAGGGAATTCAATTGAGATTGTTGAATCAAATTAGCCGCAAAGAGTTGCAGTCATTTCTCGACCGTCCATTTAATGAAGGAGGGGCGGGACTAAATAGTAAAACAGCCAAAAAAATAACGCAAAAACTAGAGCTTATTCTTTTGATGGAATTTGGAACTTAAAAAACAAAAGCTATGTTTATCTTAGACAATATTGAGCTGGCGACGAGAAATTTTAAAACCAGAAAACTGCGTTCCTTTTTGACTGTGCTGGGAATCAGTGTTGGCATTAGTACGATTCTTTTTTTAGTTTCTCTCGGTTATGGTTTGCAAAAAGTTTTGATTGAAAAAATTGCCACTTCTGACGCACTGCTGACATTGGATGCGACTTCATCCGATCCGAAAATGATTAAAATTGATGACGTGATGCTAAATAGTCTTTCCAAGATTCCTAATGTGACGGGAATAAGTCCGCAAAAAACAGGCGTAACTTTATTGGGAATAAACGACTTATCCACTAGCGCAACTACCTATGCGGTGAGTGAATCTTTTCTTAAATTAAGCGGTGTGAACCCAGTTTATGGAGGGATATTTCATGGCGAAAAGGAAGCGAAAATAATCATCTCCAGTGCGACAGCTAAGTTGCTGGGTATTCAAAATGTTTCAGAAGCAATTGGCAAAGAAGTTTCTGTTGTGGTTGTGCTGAACAATAATAATGGAGATGTTAACGTTTCTTCCCCGAATGATAGTATGACTGTTCCCTTGGACGGTACTTTTCAGATTGTCGGCGTTGCGGATGATGATGCTAATAATTTTTGTTATTTACCCATTAATTGGTTTAGCGGAATTGGATCGGATGGCTATGACCAAATAAAGGTCAAAGTTGCCAGTCAAAATCAGCTGGAAGGTGCGCGCAAAGTATTGGTGGAAAAAGGACTTTCGGTTTCCGCACTTTCTGATACGGTCGACCAGGCGAATAAAATTTTTAATGTGGTGCAAATAGTGCTTGCTGTCTTTGGCGTGGTTGCGCTTCTCGTTAGTGCAATCGGAATGTTTAACACGATGACGATTGCTCTTTTGGAGCGCACTGTAGAGATTGGCATTATGAAATCTCTGGGTGCAGCTAATCGAGAAATTCGCTTGCTCTTTTTAACCGAATCGATTATTATCGGATTTCTTGGCGGACTGGGAGGAATCTTATTTGGTCTTTTGGCATGCCAAGGATTCAATCGAGGTATTAATCTTTTGGCTAAAAATCTGGGTGGCCAAACGATCGATATTTTCTATACCCCCTTTTGGTTTATTGCTTTCGTGTTGATTTTTTCTACGCTCGTCGGTTTGTTTACCGGCATCTATCCGGCGCAGAGAGCGGCGAAGTTGAATTCTTTGGAGGCTTTGAGATATAAATAGAAAATCTATGTAGTGTGGATAATTTGCAACAAAAACCTTCATTCGAGCCAAAAACAAAAAAAAGCTTGACAAACTTTTTCAGTTTGCTATGATAAACAAGCGTTAAAAATAGTTAGTAATCCTTGGCTTTCCCGAGGGAATTTTCAAGGGTGCAATAGATGATATATTTAGTGATATTTTTTCAAAGAATAAGCGGGTGAGTCGTTTTTTGTTTTTGCTCAAACCCGTTTTATTGCGGGTCTTTTTTATTTCTCTCCACGAATTATTCGTAGAGGCTAGTACGGAAACAGTCTGCTTAGTAGCACGAGACTGCTGAACATTCAAATTTCCGCGTTAGTGCGAACCTTACCAACTGAATACAGGTCTTGATCAAGTATCGGGTTTTCCGTCTGGCGGGAAGAAAGTCTGGTATGACGATCGATTCGTCTTAATATTTTTAAGAGGTAAAATATTAAGAAAAAGTAGGTAAATAAATGCAAACTGCATGATTCCAGCGCTGCGTTGGATAGTGCAGAGAAATCAGTTAGCGATTGCTAACTGCTAACCGA
>DAIEIZ010000046.1 GCA_027351145.1 Candidatus Moraniibacteriota bacterium
GCGGTTAAGACCTCCGAGAAAAATTGTGTCCGTATCCGGCAATGCATCGATTGCCGCAATTGTCGATTCGGGTGTTGTGGAAATAGCATCATCATAGAATTTAATACCTTTAAATTCTCCCACTAATTCCAGGCGATGAGAAAGACCCTTGAAAGTTTCGATACCTTTTTTTATCGCACCGCTAGAAATGCCTAAGATATTCGCTACTGCAATCGCCGCTTTCACATTTTCCGCGTTGTGTGCACCAAGAAGCGGAACCTTCACATCACCCAAAATTATCCTGCTAAAATCATCCGCTCTAACGCCACCTGACCATTTTTTCAATTCCTTGTTTTTCCCATTAAACACAAAGAAATCGTCAACATTTTGAAAATTGACAATATTCTTTTTCGCCGCATAATATTTTTCGGTACTGCCGTGAAAATCCATATGCTCCGGAAAAAGATTAGTCACCACAGCAATTTGCGGAGAATATCGCAAGTCATCCAGCTGATAACTGGAAAGTTCTACTACAAAAATCTCATCGTCGTCAATCGGTTTCAAAAGAACTTCAAGCATCGGACTGCCAATATTCCCCACCAGACGGACCTTTTTTCCGGCAACTTTTAGGATAGAATAAATCAAAGAGGTGGTTGTGCTCTTGCCTTTACTGCCAGTTACGCCAACAGTGGCATTCTTTACTTGCGAGAAAAACAGATTGGTTGCTGTGATGTAGGGAATTTCGATTAATTCTTTTTTAATTCCTGGCGTTTTTACTGCCAAATCACAACCCTTTTGTTTTTTTAGATAATTTTTGTCCGTTTCTTGATCGGCAATATCAATTTTAATTTCCGGAAAATATTTCCGGAGATATTTCTCCGTCATCATCCCCTCTTTTCCATAACCCAAAATCAAAACTTTTTTAGCACCATATAACCTGAACTTATCCGGCAATGTCGGAGCATCATTGGAAGCCAGTACGCGCCCCAAGAGCTTTCCGGGATTTTTAATTTTTCCGCTAAACTTTTTTACTATGAAACTATCCGTAAATTTATCCTTAGCCAAAAATAAGGCCGCACGAGCTTCATCAAATGTCCCTATGCAATCAAATGGTTTCATCTTCCCCCACCCAAGAATATCAGAAAATAGCGGAAGCAATTTTTCATCGGCATATAAATCTTTGCCAAACATTTTCACCAACTCTTTTTTGTCGAGAAATGCCGAAAGTAACATCCAAACAAAAACGCACTTAGGACATTCCCCGCACCAAAGCGTTTTGGGTCGCTCTTTATGAATACGAAAATTGCGGTTGCAACTAGTAAAAACAGGAAAATATTTTTTATATTTCGAGAACATTTCAACAATACGAATTTCATAGTACGGCCGTAAAAGTGAGAAATATGCAATATTAGGGCAAATAAATTTTTTAGCGTAATCCTGAAAAAGCTTTTCGAACTCAGCTGATTTGCTCCATTGATGATTAACCTCTTCTCCGAGATAATTAACATTACCAAAATTACTACTATACTCATTACCTACGATAACCTGCGAATAGTCATAAACAACTGCTGATAAATAGCCAAGAAAAGCGAAGATGGCCGAAATGGGAATATGGCCATCATAACTATCTTCGAGTGGTTCAAAAATTTTTGGGTCCATTTGGCGCGAAATCGCAAGTGTTTCAATTTTCAGTTTCGAAATTACACCGGCGGAAACTGAATCTTTTTTCTGTGTTTCAATAAGCAGTGCGGTGACGTCCTCTCCATGTTCAATCAATTGTTCCGCTGCTACAATCGAGTCCTTCCCCCCGCCAATGCCAACGAGCGTTCTATTTTTTCTTTTCAATCTCCGCGCCAAAGGCCTTGCTGTTTTCTCAAAAGGAAAGTTTATTAAATTCCGCGAATCAATCTTGTTGCGATAAAAAAATTCCCCCAAACCCTTATGGTAAACTACATTCCAAAACTTTGATTGCTCCTCAGAAAGGGCAAAATTCATCTTCATCTTAGGCGGCAAATATAGCTTATAATAACTAATGCCTAAAATCAGATGCACACTGATTAGCAAGTTTTCCAAAAGCTCTGTGGGAATTCTTTCTAGCGAAAAAGTTTTAGGGAAAATAATATGCTCGGAAAACCGAAGGGTTTCTTTTCCGGAAAAAGTTATTGCATAATCAAAAACGACTCTGGCCTTTTCTGGCTCCAGAGTATATTTTGTAAATTCAAAAGTTTTGGGGATAATCCTATTCACAAGTTTCAACGCTTAATCACTCGCCCATTTCGATTTCCATTATACACCCCGTCAGAAAGTAAAATCTCCCCATTAACTATTACCAGCTCAACCCCCTGGGAATATTGATAAGGATTTTCAACCGTAGCAGGGCTTTTGATCTTATCGCGATCAAGAATTATTATATCAGCAAAGTAGCCCTTTTTCAATATACCTCTTTTTTTAATGCCAAACTTAGATGCCGGAGCAGATGTCATCTTATATATGGCCGCCTCCCAAGTCAAAAGTTTTTCTTTTTTAACATATTTCTCAAGCACTCTAATGAACGACCCGAAATTACGCGGATGAACTCTCTCTCCCGTTTTGGCATGAAAGATGTCATAACCGGATCCATTTGTTGCGATAAAGGACAGCGGATGAACAACTGCCTGCCTGACATTTTCCTCACTCAAAACCTCTACCGAAGTGACCACCATGCCCTCTGAAGCAACGAGGATGTCCACCACAACATCTTCAACGGACCGCTCCTGACTATAAGCTATTTCGGAAATACTGTGACGCGCCAAAGTCTTATTGAGTGGTGAAATAGCAATTTCGATTTTAGAATAATCAAAATCCGATTCTCGCATCTCCTCAATCACTTTCGCTCGAATAACTGGATCCTTGAGACGATGAAGCATTATTTTTTTCCCTCCCTCTGAAATCCAAGCTGGCAAGAAAGAATATAATACAGATCCTGTTGAAGTATATGGATAGACATCAAAAGTAACATCAAGCCCCTCTTCTTTGGCTTTTTCAATTAAACTTAAAACTTCGGCCATCTTTGGCCAATTTTTTTCCCCAATCACTTTCAAATGAGAAATTTGCAATCTTACGCCAGAATCTCTGGCAACCCGAAGCGCCTCTTCAATTGCCTCCGCAATATTCCCCTGCTCTGATCGGATATGTGTGGCATATACACCATTAAACTTCTTAACAATCTTAGCCAAAGCCAATAATTCCTCATAGGGTGCAAGCCGCGCGTGAGAATATATAAGACCAGTCGACATTCCTAATGCGCCATCTTTCATTGCACGCTCCAATGCCTTTTTCATGGCCTCAATTTCTTTAGGAAGCATACTGCGCACCTCATCATTAATTACTCCTCGCCTGAGCGTTGCATGCCCGACAAGCGTCGCGAAATTAGCCGAAATTTTTTTCTCATCCAAAACGGATAATAGCTCCTTGACTTTCAACCAGCTAATATTAATTTTCTTCACATCTACCCATTTTTGGATTGCATCAATCGTTGCAGGCGTCGCTAAAGGCGCAAGTGATGTTCCACAATTCCCGCCAACAATAGTCGTGATTCCCTGATAAACCAAACTCTCAAGATGAGGATTTGAAAAAATCCGCCAATATGTATCACTATGATTATTTATATCAATAAATCCCGGACAAACTATCTTTCCCTGGGCATCGATTTCCACACTTGCCCGCTCATCTTCCAACTCACCAATTTTTTTAATTTCATCTTCCTTAATACCAATATCAGCGCGATATGCCGGTTCCCCCGTTCCATCAATAATATTAGCGTTTTTGATGATAATATCAAACATAAAATAATTCAAAAATCAAAAATCAAAATAATAATTAAAAATACATTTTTTTATTTAACTCATTTTTAAGTTTTGCTTTGTCATTTTTCATTTTGAAATTTAAATTTTACATTTTTGAAGAAATATATTCCGCCATTTCAACAAATCGATTGGAATAAGCCCATTCATTGTCATACCAGCCGACAACTTTCACCAAATTACCTTTCGCCATCGTAAGCGGCAAATCAACGATTGAACTATGCGCATCCCCCTTAAAGTCCATAGAAACCAATCCTTCATCACTTACAGCTAATATTCCCTTCATTTCATTATCAGCCGCTTCACGAAAAGCGCCATTTATTTCCTCTGCCGTCGCTTCTTTTTCTAAATTACAAATAAAATCCACGATTGAAACGACAGGCGTTGGAACACGCAAGGAAATTCCATCTAATTTTCCTTCCAAATGCTTTATGACTTTGCCCACAGTTTTTGCCGCTCCGGTTGTAGTTGGAATAATGTTGAGCGCTGCGGCTCTGGCTCTTCGCAAGTCCTTGTGTGGCAAATCCAAAATGCGCTGATCATTTGTATAGGAATGTGTCGTCGTCATAAAACCCTTTTTCACACCAAACTTATCATCTAAAATTTTAATTATCGGGGCAAGACAATTCGTTGTGCAAGAGCCATTGGAAATAATGTCTTCATTTGAGCTATATTCATTTTCATTCACGCCCAAAAGATAAACGGGGATATCATCCTTTGGCGGAGCACTAAGAATTACTTTTTTCGCTCCAGCAACGATGTGTTTTCCGGCTTTCTCACGATTTTCAAAAATTCCCGTACATTCAAGAACTATATCAATCCCCAGCTCTCCCCAAGGCAACTTTTCCGGATCTGGTTCCGAAAAAAATTTAATTCGCGTCCCATCGACAATCAGTTCTGAATTTTCCTCATCTATATTTACCTCGTGATTATAGCGACCACAACTTGAATCATATTTTAAAAGATGCGCGGCGGTTTTAAGATCAGTCAGATCATTAATTGCCACGACTTCCAATCCCTCCTTCTCAAATGCGATCTTGAGACTTGGCCTGCCAATGCGGCCGAAACCATTAATTGCAATCTTAACCATGTAGCATGCAACATATAACATGTAACAACCTCTTTGAATTGTTTCACATTTTATGTTTTGTATTATATGAATTTATTTTACTTCAATATCCGTTATTTTCCAATTATCACCCGCAACCTTGTTAATCACAAATTTTACATTTTCAAACTTTGTACCCCTTGCAATATTCTTGAGACCAAATTGCAAATTATCCACACTAATATCCTCCGTATGTTCTGAATATCCATCGTGTGCCAAGCTTATCATCCCAATTTCCACATTTACTTTTTCAACATCAAACAAGCCCCTTTCTTTAGCGATGATACCAAGCTCATCAATTATTTCTTTTGCCAAAATAAAATCATGCATATTAATTTTTCCATAATCCATGAATATTACAATAAGCTCTTGCTGTCAAATGCTCCGCTTCCAGAAAAAACTCCGCTTGTGGCTCCGAACCCGGTTCAAGGTATTTTCGATAAACTCGGTGTTCGGTAATTATTTCGATCCACTCGATATAATGCTCACTAATCATTGGATGGGCAACTTCACCAACACGCACAATCACACCAGTGCCTGTTCTTTCAATTACCGGCTCATGTTTTTCCATTCCCTCATCCTCCGTCTTTGCATCCAATAATTCCATTGGAACGCCACAACAAACCAGCTCGCCATCGCCAGCATGCGCTAGCTCAACAATATTCCCGCAAGAATTGCACTTGTAGATTTGATTTAATTCAGTCATAAATTATATGGCATGAAACATGTAGCATGCAACAATTAAGCGCTTCAAGTCTCACGCGTGTTAAATAATTTTTTAATTTTTGTCCACCATTCTCCCGACTCTCCTTGCTTCATAACTAATGCACCGCGCAAGAAATACATGGATCATAAGCCCTGATAAACGCACGCAGTTTTTTTTCTTTCTCCGAATCTTTCAATTTTAAAATTTTTGGAATATACTCAGCAACATCATCTTCTAAATTTGAGAGGAATTGGGCTGTTGGCGTAATAATATTCACGTTCTTGACATAACCCTTAGCATCAACGTCAACGTGATAATAGAGCGTTCCGCGAGGCGCTTCTACCGCTGATACCCCCAAGCCTTCTCGAACGGTATATGCCCTCGTTACAACCTCCTCCAAATCACTATTCAAAAGCTCCAACAGAATCCGCCGTGACTCCTCAATTGAATGAATTACCTCCACCATTTGCGCTAAAATATTGTGAAAAGGATTATAATCCGGAAAATTCCATCCAAGACTTTTTAGATATTCTGAAGCATTAGCCCTTAATTTAACCCGATTATTATTCACTCTGGCAATCGCGCCTATCATATAACTCCTACCTGCATGCTCCACTCTTTTGATTATTTCGTTTTGTTTTTGCAGTTCTAGGAAATTTGCTTCAAATTTATCCACCGAAATATGTAACCCGAAGTTAGAGATAATATCACCATCATAGACTGCATATTCTCCTTTTTTGTCTAATGAGACATATTCGGTCTCGCGTGAAAAATCTGGAATTTTTATATTACGAAAAAAATCTCCCAACTCCAGGGCAGTCCGTAAAATATCCTCTGACTTATTAAGTATTTCCTTTAGCGCCTCCCTGTCTGGGGATTTCTTAAATCCGCCGACTTCATTGGTCAATGGATGCACAACTCTACCACCAACCACTTTCACAATTTCCATCCCATATTCACGAAGCTTGATTGCTTTTTTGGCTTCCTCCGGATATTTGTTCACAAGTTCAATATCACTATCCATATCCAAAAAATCTGCAAGAGACAGGAAAAAGAGATGCAGTGCATGCGAATGAATAAACTGAGCATACCCCAAAAGCATACGAAGTCTTTCTGTTTCATATGTCACAGACACGCCCATTGCATTTTCTAGGGCCTTAATAGAAGCGAGGTTATGCACCACCGGACAAATTCCGCAAATGCGTTGCGCGATAAGTGGCATATCCTGGTATTCCCTGCCAATCAGAACTCCTTCGATCAGACGAATTCCTTCTTGTACTTGCAATTTTGCCGACTTCACATCTCCATCCAAAACACTCGCCATGAAACCGGCATGCCCTTCCATTTTTGCAATATGATTTATTTTGATATTCATAATATAATTATACTTTATTTTTGATAATTAGACTACTAAAATTGGCAAGCCGTTTTGAGCGCACTCAAATCCTCCGATGAAAGCTGAGGATTTTCCATATCCTGATCGCTAAGTAAGTAGTACATGATCGATTTGGGATTATCCACGTGCCCGATACCCAAAGCATGACCCAATTCATGAATAATTGTCAGACGCAAATCCGACATTTGTTTAAATTGATAAAGATTAATTTCCTTGCCATCATAGAGGCCTTTTTCAAACTCACGCCCGCTGCCATATTTATTTTTGTAAGTTGCTACATTAGCATTATAATTATTAATGACATTTTTTTCTTCTGAAACCAGCGCGTTAGTTTTTCCCGCCAGGCTATTCACTGCCAAACGCTCCTTCTCGAGCTTGCCCTGCAAATCTTCCAGTCCGCTTTTGTCTTTTTTTAGTTTATCATATTCGGCCTGCGATCCACCATTCTTATTCCAATCAGATACGGCTCGATTGTAATCATCCATCTTTTTTTGATAATTTGCAACGCCTGCATTATACTTAGCCACGCTTTGCGCGTAAGTTCCGCTAAGATTCTTATATTGCGTAACAATTTGCTCGTGCGAAGCTTCCAATTGATTTAAATTCTTAGTCAGTGCATCCGCTTCGTTTGATTGGAGCTGTCTTTCATCAAAAATCAAATTAATCTTAAACTCCGCTCCGGGATCATATTCAAAAAGATTTTTTCCAGATTGCGCTTTCCAGATTTTTTCTGCATCCTCTACCTCGGCCAATAAATCATTTGTGCTTAAATTAAATCTCGGATCAACTGAACCGATAGCATACCGCAAAGGCTTCGCGCAAGGCAACTCAATTCCGGTAACTTGCGAAACAGTCTTTTTTGCCCCCGTGACTGCATTTTGAACAAAAATCTTATTTCGCAGCATTATTCCCCAGACTGAAAAAAAGGTAATAATAAGAAGATATTTGAAAA
Organism: Candidatus Moraniibacteriota bacterium; assembly: GCA_027351145.1. GTDB lineage: Bacteria > Patescibacteriota > Minisyncoccia > Moranbacterales > UBA2206 > UBA9630. The sequence goes on from DAIEIZ010000046.1 coordinate 7,984, forward strand.
AATTTTTCATTGTCATTTTCTCAGCGGACAGTCCGCCCCATTAGACCCGCAATTTCACTATCTTTTTGTCAATCTATCCCTTCGTTCTCTTTCCTCCAAATCATCTCTTAGGCCAAAAATTTCCGTCATATTTTGAAATTGTTCATCACTCATTAAATTCTTAAGCATTGCCCGCATCGCACCGACATTCCCAGTCGGCCTAAGGCCTCTGCAGCCTTGACATTGCGCCCGAGAGCTTGGACAAGTTGCGCCACAACCACCTAAAACCATCGGACCAAAACAAGGTTTTTTATCAAGAAGCAAACAACGGTTGCCGGCCTTCTTGCATTCCACGCAAACTGGCTGATCAGGAATGATTGGAATATTGCCCTTGAGTAATTCCGGAATGTAAGTCAAAAATTCTTCCCCATTGATCGGACAGCCCGGAAAAACAAAATCCACTTTCACAAAATTATCGATTTCTCGGATCTCTGGATTAGAAATGCCTTGGAGATATTTGTAAACATGCTTTATTGTGCTCACGCCTTCGTGATAGTTTTTCATCTCAGGGATTCCACCCATTGCCGCACAATTCCCTAGAGCCACCAAAGTCCTCGCTCTTTTGCGCGCCTCTAGAAGTGTTTTCTCATTTTCTTTTGTCACTGGGTTGCCTTCAACAAGCACAATATCCAGCATCCCCCCATCATCCTCAGAGTCTTCAATCAAACGGAAATCAACCAATTCAATTTGCTCCGTCAACTCCAAAAAACGCGTACCAAGATCCAAAAGAACAAACTGACAACCTTCACAGGATGTGAGACTGATGATTGCTACGCGCGGTTTTCCATTAGCAGCCGCTTCTGCTGTTTTTATTTTTGCTTTCGACACAACCGGTTTTTTTTCAACTTTCGGCTTAGCCTTGATTGCCGCCACTTTCTTTAGTTTGGTTTTTTTTGCTTCTGGTTTATTTTTGATGACCATTATATTAAAAATAACTCTTAACCTTACTACTCCATTCTAGCATAAAATAGTGAGAAATTAAATAATGCATATTTGAGTTTACACATGCTATAATATCCTTACTCTATGAATACATTTCTCTTACCCCAAAAAACCTCAAAAACCGTTCTCGCCCTCGGCGCCGAATCAGATGGAAATTTCTGTTTTTTTACACAAGACAAAATTTATTTTTCCGAAAATTTTGGCGATCTTTTAGAAGAAAAAAATTGGCAAAAATATCAAAAAGCTGTTTTGAAATTTTTATTAGAAAACAAAATCAAGCCGGATATCATTCTTACCGATCTGCACCCGCTCTATTTGACTTCTATTTTTGGAGAGACTCTGAGCAAAAAATATAAAGCCGAGCATATTCGAGTGCAACATCACATCGCGCATATTTTCTCCGCCATTGGAGACAGATTTTTCAACGATACGGCATATGTAATGCCTGGGATATTTTATGGCATCGCTATGGATGGCACAGGCTACGGGGAAGATAAAAAAATATGGGGCGGAGAAGTATTTGAAATAAAAACAGAAAAAATTAAAACCATCAAACGAATTGGCTATCTTGAAAATCAAATTCTCATTGGCGGAGATATGGCAATAAAAGAACCGGCGCGAATGCTGCTTGGTATTTTGGTTAATTTTTTTCCAAAAGATAGAATTTATAATTTTATTAAAAAATATTACACCAAGAATGAATTTGAATTGCTCTATAATCAGCGAAAGCAAAATTTCAATTGTCTGGAAACTTCCAGTACCGGCCGAATTCTCGATGCCGCTTCTTTGCTTTTGGGTTTTTGTGAAAATAAAAGAAAATACAAGCACGCACCGATTGATCTTTTGGAAGCCAATTCTACAAAGCCATATAACATAGAACCGAAAATCATACCTTCGCAAGAAAAGCAAATTCTAAACACTACTTTCCTATTTGAATATTTGATTGAAAATTTACATAAAGACAAAAAAAGACTCGCTGCTACCGCCCAACTTTATATTGCCAAGGGATTACACAAAATTATCAATAAAAATATTTCGACCACTTTTATTGCCGGCGGCATTGCCAGCAACAAAATTATTTCCGATTATTTACTTTCTCAAGGAATATATGCAAGCAAGACAATACCGCGTGGCGATGCCGGACTTTCTTTCGGACAAATTATTTATTATTTATTTTCAATTTCCCGCTAGCATATTCGCGGAATTAATTTTCCTCTCGGCACTTCAATTTTTTTCTCGCTGCCCAACATCGTTTTTAAATAAACCCCGTTACCATGAGTAACCGCGCCAATAATCTTGGCATTTTTATTAAATTTTCTAAGAATTTCAATTGTTTTTTTAGCATCTTTTTGCGAAACAGTCGCCACAAACCGACCCTCGGAAGGAAAAGAAAATTTATCAATGCCAAGAAGTCCTGAAAGCGCGACAGTTTCTTTGGCAAAAGGCAAATCATTTTCATCCAGCACTATTTTAATTTTCGATTTTTCGGCGATTTCATTAAGCACCGCCGCCACACCGCCGCGCGTCGGATCTTTGCAGGCGGTAAGATATCTTGCAACGCTTTGAATTTCTTTTGTTAACGGCTGGCAGTCGCTTTTTATTTTTGTTTGATAATTAAATCGACTTGCAAGAAGCGCCACTGTATGCTCGCCAAGATTGCCGGAAACAACAACCGCATCGCCCGCTTTCGCTCCGCCGTTTTCAATAATTCCAAAAGCTAATCCCACGCCGGATGTTGTAATTTCGATTTTATCGATTTTACCTTTTTCCATCACCTTGGTATCTCCTGTTACAATCGGCACGCCGGTTTCTTTGGAAATTTTTCCAATTGATTGCGCTATTTTTTTCAAATCATTTTCAGGAAAACCCTCTTCAATCACAAGACTAAGCGAAATACCAATCGGCACCGCGCCCATCACCGAAAGATCATTTATCGTCCCGCAAATAGCAATTTTCCCAATGTCTCCGCCTGGGAAAAAAATCGGATCGACAATGAAAGCATCTGTCGTGAAAACTAATTTTTCTTTTCCCAAATTAAAAATCGCGCCATCATCATAGATATTTTTCCAATTTTTCGCCACAGGAAAAAAATTCCTGATTTGGGAAATCAATTTATTGGACATATTCCCTCCGCCTCCTTGTTCCAATTCTACAAATTTATTATTTTTATTTTCCAT
>DAIEIZ010000050.1 GCA_027351145.1 Candidatus Moraniibacteriota bacterium
ACTTCAACTTCCTTGCGATGCGTGTAGATTGTGATTCGCACCGTATTAGAAATAATAAGAAGCGCAAGCAAAGAAAAAAGTCCCGCCACGCCCAAGCCAATCTTGCGCACTTCTGAAATAGTCCCATTTAGCCGATCAATGCGCTCCTTGTTGTCACGATAATTTACCCAACTGATATCATCTTTAAAAGAAGCATTTTTCAAATATTCACCAACCAGATCATATTGATTTGGATCGTTTGCTTGCACCACCAAATAGGAAAGCAAAGGATTATCGCCAATTTCCTCTAATGACTGCAAAATTACCGGCTTTGAAGCACTATTTTTCTTAAATATTTCTAAAGCTTGTTCTTTTGTCACATATTCAGCAGATTTAATTTCACTATAATTTTCTAACTCTTTTTTTGCTTTTAAAATTGACTCTTCAGGGACACTGGATTTGAAATAAACACTCACATTAACATTCCCTTGCATGCCTTTAAGAACACTGTCAGCTGTCAACACAATTAGAAATAGCGAACTAATCGTGAAAAGACAAAGCAACATAACACTAACTGCCGCCACGCTTAAATAGCCATTACGAAAAAAATTATTCCATCCACCTTTAATTGTTCTTCCAAAAGCTAAAAACATAATATTAACAAATTTTATATTTACCCTTTTCATCATCACAAACAATCCGTCCTTTTTCAAGAACGATCACCCTTTTTGCTGCTTTATTCACGATATCCTTGTCATGGCTAGCCAGAATTACCGTTGTGCCCAATTTATTTATTTTCAATAGCAATTGCATAATCTCCAGCGAAGAGACAGGGTCAAGATTGCCTGTTGGCTCATCAGCAATAATCACTAACGGCTTATGAATAAGAGCTCTTGCCATTGCTACGCGCTGCTGCTCACCGCCAGAAAGTTCATGGGGAAACTTATCTTGTCTGCCACCCAGCCCTACGATTTCCAAAATCTGAGGCACATCCTCAAGAATCTCCTCTTTGGAAACACCGCAAACCTCCAATGCATAAGCAACATTTTCAAAAGCAGTCTTTTTATTAAGCAATTTAAAATCTTGAAAAACGGTTCCTATATTCCTTCTGTGCTCGGAAATGTGTCTCCTGCTGATACTATCAAGCGGTTTTTCCGCAAAAAAAACTTGCCCCGCAGTTGGCGATTCCTCGGCATAAATCATCTTTAATATGGTAGATTTTCCAGCACCGCTAGCCCCAACAATGGAAACAAATTCACCCGCTTTAATTTCTAAATTAATATCCTCCAGTGCTATATAATCATCTTTATAGATTTTAGAAACTTTATCAAACTTAATCATTATCATTTATATTTATTATTATTTTCACCGTGAAACCATTAGAAAATATTTTCCCAAGCCAACCTCTATATTATACACTACTCTTTAAATATTTCAAATAGCTTTCCATAAATTCTTTCAAATCACCCGCTAAAACCTCATCCACCCGTGCTGTTTCCCATTTTGTCCGATGATCTTTGACTAATTTATAGGGATGAATAATATAAGATCTGATTTGACTGCCCCATTCCGCACTCGATTTTTCGCCGCGCAATTTTCTTTTTTCCATCTCGACTTCTTCTAAATATTTCTTGTGTAGCTTGGCCTTTAAGATTCGCATTGCCTGTTCCTTATTTTGCAATTGACTTCTCTCATTTTGACATGAAACTACTGTTCCTGTTGGAATATGCGTAATTCTGACCGCGCTATCAGTAGTATTGACACTTTGACCGCCAGCGCCAGAAGAACGATAAACATCAACTCGCAGATCTTCTAAATTAATTTTGACCTCCTTTATCTCACCAATAATCGGCAAAATTTCCACTACCGCAAAAGAAGTCTGGCGCAAATTGTCCGAATTGAATGGTGAAAGACGCACCAGACGATGCGTACCCATTTCACTTTTAAGATAGCCATAGGCAAAAGTGCCGGAAACTTCCAGTGTGGCACTTTTTATCCCCGCCTCTTGCCCGCGCGTCTCATCGATTAATTTCATCTTGAAACCATTTTTTTCACCCCACTTCAGATACATTCGCAAGAGCATTTCCGACCAATCCTGCGCGTCCACTCCGCCAGCTCCAGAATAGATATTGACAATTGCGTCATTCGCATCATACTCCCCGTTGAGAAGCGTTTTGAATTCCAGCTCAGAAATGGCCTTTTCCATTTCGTTAATTTTCTGATTCAACTCTTTTTCATCTTGCAATGTTTCAATCATTCCGGAAAATTCAATCAATTCATCTATCTCTTTTTCCAAACTTTCAAAAGAAACTATCTCTGCATTTAGCATCTCAAGCTCTCGCATAACTTGCGAGGCTTTTTGATTATCACTCCAGAAATCCATCGCGCGTGATCGGTCTTCAAGCTCCAGAACTTTCTGTTTTTTTTGTGCCAAGTCAAAGACAGTCCCGAAGATTCGGGAGTTTAATTTTTAGCTCTTCAATTTTTTGAATAAAGTTTTGCATAATAATATTCATCTAAAACGGACTATCCGCTCCTGCTCTAAGTCATTCTGCCAGCAGTATTCCCAACATCAATCCGATTCCAACCAAAAAAGCAATAACTTGAATGACACCTTTTTTAAATTCATTGTGTTTGTGCAATTCCGGAATCAAATCTGTTCCCGCTACATAAATAAATCCGCCGGCGGCAAAAGGAATGAGAAAATCGGTTGGGTTAATATTTACGCTTATCGCCAAAACAAAAATCGCCCCAAGCATTGCCACAAGAGCGCTAAGAAAATTATACAAAAGCGCTTTTCTGGTTGAAAATCCACCATAGAGCAGTGAAGCAAAATTGCCTATCTCGTGGGGAATTTCATGAAAAATAACCGCTGTTGCCGTCGCAATTCCCAAGGGAATACTGACAATAAAACTAGCGGCAATCACCATTCCGTCAATAAAATTATGCATCGAATCGCCAACCAAAATTATATATGAAAAAGGATGCGGGTGATCCGCGCAAGGCTCTTCATGGCAATGCCGCCAATGCAAACCCTTTTCTAAAATAAAAAAAAGAAATATGCCCGCTAAAATATAGAGTGATGTTTGAATTCCGGAATTTTCCGCGTAAGCATCGGGAATAAGATGAATAAAGGCATCGCCCATCAGTGTTCCGGCGGAAAGACTGACAAAATAAATCAAATATTTATACAACTTGTCTTTATCCAAAGCCAATGTAAAAACACCGATAAGCGATATCAAACTAACAATAGAAACGGAAATTAAAGTATAAATCCAAACCATATTTTATGCACTTTTTTATAAAATTATTTTATGCTTGTTCTGTAAAATCATTTTTCATTTTTTCATTCTCAGCGATTTCATTGAACATTTCAATAAAATCCACTTCTCTCATTTTTTCCACAAGTCTTTTCAGATGACTGGGCAATTCTCCTTTATCGCACTTATCTCTGAGTATCTTATAATGTTCTTTTGTAAAAACTTCATCATATTTTTTAATGCCCAGTTTTTCCAATTCAATATCCGTTTCCATTTTCCACGCCATTTTTTCACGATAATCACCCAAATATTTATCCAGATCCGGATTTTTTGTTTTAACACCATCATGGAATGTTGTAAAAAATTCCTTGGCTCTTTTTGTCATATACTTATCATTTCCCACGCTGGCATGTTGCAATTCATGCTCAATTGTTTCATCTATATCTTTGCGATTTTTTAGGTTGCAAGTTATAAATATTTTATTTTCTACGCTGTTATATACTCCAACCACATAACTTCTCACGGGATCATCCGCTCCAAATCTTTTCTTCATTTCATCTTTAGTCAAAAATTCAAAAGTAACATTTGCCAAATTTTCCAATCTTCTTTTTTGCAATTCTTTCGCGCCATCCGAATATCCACCAAGCTCATTAGTTAATCTTCTCAAATATTCGGCACTGGCGATATGCTGCATTGAAGCATTTTTCATTTTCTCGGCGCTTTCCCTAAGTTCCGCAATTTTTGACTGTTTTTCGGCATTTGCAATTGGATCTTCTTCAACAAAA
>DAIEIZ010000056.1 GCA_027351145.1 Candidatus Moraniibacteriota bacterium
AAATCCTGATTTAAATGATAAAAAAACTTACCCCTTTGGGTGTTCTTGATAATAAATTTCACCCGCACCAGCATTTCAATTTCTCTTCTGATTTTTACACCTTTGAGCATATTCCTCCTGGCAATTTCCGCTGATTCAAAGTGAATTTCCGGATTTTGCAAAAAAAACCGCAGTAAACGGGCGCGTTCCTTGGAACCAAAAAGATTTTCTAATATTTCAGACATCTTTGTGTGATTAATTAAGAATTAGTTTGATAACTACTCTTAAGTATAGCTTTTGGAGCTAAAAAAGCAACCCCATAAGATTCACTGAGGACAAGCCCGCCTCACAACCCACAAGATGGCGGCAATATGCACCCGTAAAGACACCTCGCCGGAACTTTTCGCGATAAAAAACTAAACCTCCCGCCACGGCACAGCTTTCCATTCCGGATTTTGGCGGCAAAGCAATTCTTTTGCACGATCCGGTTCGGCCATCACCTCTTCGACCACTTTTTCCATGCGCATTCCCTGCGAACCTTTGACCAAAATTACGTCGCCCGTATGCATAATTTCTTGCAATTTCTTGCCAGCATCCATAGGGTTTTCAAATTCATAAATTTCTCCGGTGAATTTATGCTTTCGAAGTTCGTCCACTGCGAATTTCATCCGCTGACCTACCGCCAAAAACACATTGCCCCCGACTTCCAAAAATTTCTTTGCCGCTTGCCGATGTTCTGTTTCTGTATTTGGACCAATTTCCAATATATCTCCCAGCACGACAATTTTTCTGCTATTTCCAAATTCTCGCAAGATTTCCAGAGCACCCTCAACAGATGTGATCGAAGATGAGTTATAGGTATCATCAATAATATTTGTATCCTTTATTCCCCTAATCAAATTAGTTCTGCCCGAGGGAAGAACAAATTTTTCCAGACTCGCCGCAATCTCAACTAAATTCAAACCCAGCTCAATGCCCACAGAAACTCCCGCCAATGCAGCATAAATATTATGTTTTGCCAAAACATTACTAAGCCGCAGTGGCATCATTGCTCCCTTGTAATTCAATTTAAAGCTCAATCCGCAAGGTGGAGATGTGATAAATCGTGTCTCTGCGGCAGACATATCATCAAATTGATTTAAGAACATATCCATCGCGCGCGCATCAGCATTTTCTTCAAATCCAAAAGAAAAAACTCGCGCTGCCACTCCAAATTGGCGCGGATTATCTTTTAATTTCGCCAAATACACATTATCACTATTCAAAATCACTAAATCTTTTTCCAAAAGCACCTTTGCCAGCGTGGCTTTTTCCTTGAAGATGGTGTCGATATTTTTGAAATATTCCAAATGGCTGGAAGAGATATCCGTAATAACAGAAATACCGGGTTTAGCAAAATCAGTTAGGTATTTCAAGTCACCCGGCCTGTCCGTGCTCATTTCCAAGATCAAAATTTCCGGATATTTCAAAGGAAAAATTAAAAAAACCAACCAACGCAAAAAAATACCCAACCATCTCAAACATGATCTGCCGCCACTTTCAACTCCAATGATTGTAAGCGGGACGCCGATTTCATTATTATAGTTTTTTTCACTCTTACGAACGAAATAACGACCGGAAATAACAACAGAGATCGCTTCTTTAGCGGAAGTTTTTCCCACCGAGCCAGTCACTGCAATTATGCGAGGATGGTATTTTTTCAAAAGAGATTTCGCCATAAAACGTAAAATCTTTTGCAATCTCGTTATTTTTCTCACTGGCGCATCATTGTTATTTTTTCTTGTTTTTTTCTCCATCTTTTTTATTTGCATCAGAATTTACATTAGCACTGATTACTGGCACCAAGACTGGATCTTTCACCTCCTGCACAGTTCCATCATCCACGAAAGAATTCCCCAGTGTGTGCGTTTGATTAAACTTATCCAGATCTGCTTGGGTATATTTTTCCGTTGGTTCGATATGATAATATTCCAGAATAAATTTCATAAGCTCCCCGAAAGTTGGTGCAGCACTAGACTCTGCCCATTGCACCGTCTTTGGATCATCCAAACGAACAAGCATTGTAAACTTTGGATTGTCAGCTGGAGCGAATCCAGCAAAAGAACCAACGCTCCTTCCATCAGCATAGCCACCACTCGGACCGACAACCTGTGCTGTTCCGGTTTTTCCTACTACAGTATAGCCTGGAACATTAGCCTGCTTGCCATGCCCATCCGTTACGACAGCGCGAAGCATTTGAGTTATTTGATAGGCGCTTTGTTGAGAAATTACCCTGCGCACCTCCTGGGGAGAATTTTCTGAAACGCTCCCGTCATCGTGCATCACACTGTCCACGATTTGCGGCTTTAAAAGAATTCCATTATTTGCAATAGCATTATAAGCAGAAATTAGCTGCAAAGGAGTTACGGTAATTCCTTGCCCAAAAGAAGCGGTAAAAAATTCGATATTTCTTTTATAATTTGACAAATTGGAAATATTACCAGAAGCTTCGGCAAAAATATCAGCACCGGTCAATTCGCCAAAGCCAAATTTTCGAATATATTCAGCAAAGGACTGATTACCCATAAGTTTTTCCGCAAAAATAACTCCGGTATTCAGGGATTTTTCTAACACCTGCGTCATTGTTTCAAGACCATTAGCTTTAAGGTCAGAATTTTTAATTGTATATCCGGCCTCCGTCACGGCTCCGCTATCGACATATGTCGTGTCTGGAGTAATCTTGCCTGCATCAATTGCTGAAGCCAAAGTAATCGCCTTAAACACGCTACCACATTCATAAGGATCACTGACTGCCAAATTCCTGAAAGCCTCCATATTATCTACCCTAGCATAATCGTTGGGATTAAAAGTTGGATAACTCGCCATGGAAATAATTTTTCCCGTTTTTGATTCCATCACAATAATCATTCCCCTATCCGCTTGATATTTGGCAACAGCCGCTGCTAATATTTTTTCCGTTTCATATTGTACAATATGATCAAGAGACAACACTAAGTTATCACCGTTTTTGGCATAAGAAATATTGCGATCCCCTGTTGCAATCCATCTGCCTGAAGCATCCGTATTTTGAGACAAATTACCGATTTTTCCTTTTAATTCATCTTCAAAATACAGTTCGCTGCCATATCTCCCGCCAATTTCATTATCCTTCCAGCCCACAAAACCCAAAATGTGCGAGGCCAATTCTCCTGCCGGATAATAGCGAAAACTCTCATCCTCCAAATGAATTCCTTTCATGTTCAGCTTTTTTATTCCCGCGATTTCATTATCGCTAAGCCTGTGTTTCAACACTTCATACATATCATTCTCTCTGCCCAACTTCTGCATCAGCGCATCTCGATCTAAACCTAAAACTGCCGCCAATTCATCACTAGCAACGGTCACATCTTCAATTTCCTTTGGCACGGCGTATGCCATCTTAGTTTCTTTGTTAACCGCCACAGGGTAAAGAGCATCCCGATCTTTAAGATATATCTCACCTCGTGTTGGAATGAGTTTTCGGAAAAGAGAGTGCTGATTGTCTGCCAATGCCTGATAGTAGCCAAAATTAATAACTTGCAAAAAATAAGCTCTGCCAATAATGGTGGCTGCAATAATACCTATCAAAAAAACCAAAAAATAGATCCTTGGATTTTTTATTTTTCCCCCAAAAGAGCATTGAGAGCCAACTCCATATTTTTTGTTTCTTTGCACATTGGCCATTTTTATTTTATCGCATAGAAATTATTCGCGCGTCCCCGCCACAACAAGGCTTGCGAAGAGGATAATAATTTATCTTACCGCAACAGAGTTATTCACCTCTAGATAGCTCACATTCACAGGACTTACTAAATTAAAGTCTTTGGCAGATTTTTCAATTACATACATTGATCGCAATTCCATCTCACGAATCTGCATTTGCTTATTATTTTTTTCCAACTCCCCAATCTTATTTTCCAAATCCTTTATATCATAACCCTTAACAGCTAAATCGTTAACTTGGAATAGATAGAAGGCGCAAGAAAGAATCATAAAAAAAATCATCACAAACCCTGCACTAGCCAAACCAATTTTAATACTGCCCTTTTCACCCATACCAAAAAATCTCTCCTTGCGTGACTTATCTAATGCCCCTTCACGATGAATTCCGGAGCTATGCCTGTTGATAATAAGAATTTTTGCCATTTTTTCTGTCCCATATCCTGCCTTGGCAGGATTTGCGGGATATTATTTTTCTTTTTGTTTTTTATCTCTATTTTACCAGCTTCTCACAAACCCTAAGCTTTGCGCTTCGTGCACGCGGATTATTTTCCACTTCATCCGGACCAGCCATGACCGGTTTTCTTGTAATTATCTTTAATTTTGCCAAATTACCGCAAAGACAGACTGGAAAATCTTGCGGGCAAATGCATCCCCTAGCATTTTCCCGAAAAACCTCTTTCACAATTCTGTCTTCTAATGAATGAAAGGAAATAACTGCCAGCCTTCCATGGGGCGCGAGCGCGCCAATTGCCACTGAAATAAACTGGTAAAGACTATCCAATTCTTTATTAACCTCAATCCGTAATGCTTGAAATGTTTTTGTCGATGGACTGATTTTTCCGTGTCGATATTTAATCGGCACATGACTTTCAATTATCTCCGCCAATTCTTTCGTATTTTCTATCTTCTTGTCTTTACGTTTATCCAAAATTCCTTTCACGATACTTTTATAAAACTTCTCTTCTCCATAATCTCTCAATATTCTTTCCAAATCCGCCTGGACATATTCATTCAGAATTTTCTCCGCCGTCAATCCTTTTGACTGATCAAATCGCATATCCAATGGTGCCTCCAGTTGAAAACTGATTCCTCGCTCCGGATCCTCCAACTGATCAGAGGAATAACCAATGTCTGCCAGAATCGCATCTACTTTCTCAATTTTTAAATCTTTTAAGATATTCTCTAAATTCCGAAAATTATCATTTATCAAAATAACATTTTTCGCTCCATATTTTTCCGTTCTATTTTTAAATCGCGCCACAGCCCCGCAGTCAGCATCAATCGCAATCAACTTACCCGTTTCGCCAATAATTTTTAATATTTCGCGACTGTGTCCGCCACCGCCGAGTGTTGCGTCAACAACAATTGAACCTTCTTTTAAATTTAGCGCCTCTATGCTTTCTTCCAGCAAAACTGCCTTATGGATAGTCATGGATATAATTTTAATTTTTCTAATACACTCCTAACTTGCCCAATTGTTCAGCAATTTCATCAGTATTTTTCTCCGCACTCTTTTTGTATTCATTCCATTTGGCTTCATCCCAAATCTCCAAACGATTATAGATTCCAGCAATAATCACATTCTTGTCGAGTCCCGCGTATTCTTTCAAATAGTCAGGAATAAGAATCCGACCTTGCCTATCAATTTCCACATCGGTCGCACCGGCCAGCATCAGACGCACGAAGCTTCGCGTACTTGCTTCTCCTACCGGAATGGCGCCAAGTTTTTCTGCTAACGTCTGCCAAACTTTCATCGGATAGACAAATAGACATTTATCCAATCCTCGCGTCACAACTACTTTATTTTTCAACTCATCACGAAACTTGCTTGGCACGGCCAATCTTTTTTTTGGATCAATCAAATGTTGGTATTCGCCGATAAACATAAAATTTCCCCACTTTTCTCCACTTGAATAAACTACAAATCTATTTTAACCCACTAGCCCGCACTCGTCAACACATTCCAGTTAAACAAAAAACACCCAATCTAAGCCTTTTTGAAAAAAGTTATCCACAGGATATAAATAGAAATCAACAAAACAAAAACTACTGGCAAGTGGTTTTTGTTTATTATTTTAGTTACCATGCCTTAGGGCAGCGGATTGTTATTGCAATCACAATTGTCGTTGCGGAATTATAAACTATTCAAATTATTATTTCTTATAAGTTTTGATAATTTTCTTGAATAAATTAATCGGGGTAAAATTTTTGAGATCCTACTTTCTATTATTTTTATTCGTAATTATTTTTGAAAAATAAGCAAATGTTCATGCATAACCAAAAGGAAATTGTTTTCTTTCAAGCAATTAACGAAAATTCACATCGTCTTGCAATTATGCCGTCTAAGAAAGTTCTCACTTGCACAATAATCCTAAAAAATGTATAATCAATTTATAAAATAAAAATACTAAACTAAAACAAAGATGGAAGAAAAAAATATTAATGATGACAATAAAAATGCGGAGAAAATTCAAGCACTTCGCGATATGATTTCCGCTGCCGAGACAACATTGCAAGGCGCAAAATCAATGCTCTTGCAATTGGAAGGCAAGAAAAAAACCGGTCGTCGCAGAAAAACGGAAGATGCAGATGACAATGAAAAAGTAATTGAGGGAACTTTTAACGGGCAGATCATGCTCGGCACTGATGGCAAGCAATATCCCGTTCCCGCCAATTACGCTTCCAAATCAAAACTAGTCAAAGGCGACATGATGAAGCTATCAATCACATCCGATGGCTCTTTTATCTATAAACAAATTGGACCGGTCATCAGAAAAATGGCGATTGGCACGGTCAACCAAGATACCGATGGAAACTATTTTGTCGTGGCAGATGGCAAAGCCTACCGCGTTCTCCTCGCTTCCATTACCTATTTTAAAGTAGAACCGGGTGATGAAGTAACACTCGTCACTCCGCGCGATCTTGATTCTGAGTGGGGCGCGATTGAAAATCTTTTGCAAAAATCACATGAAAAAAAGGAAGCGCCAAGAAATTCCGGGGGTTTCAAAAAAATCGATGACATTTTTAATGAAAAACCAAAACACGAAGAAATGAAAACGACAACACCTGAATCGGAAGAAAATAACGTCACCCGTGCTAACAGCAATCTTTCCGCCATTGATGAATGGATGCCAAATCTTGATGAGCTAAGGAAAGAATTGGAAAACAAATCCAACTAATCCCCCGCTGCCAATTCCGCACTACTAAAAATATCTAACGCAATAAAAAACATAACTCTTCTCTGCGGTAAATATGAAAGAGTGGCGAATGGCAAATAATTCATTACAAACAAACCATGGAAGAAATAAAAATGACAAAAAAAGACGTCGCATTTGCAACTGGCGCCGGTTTTCTTATTGGATTACTTTTAATGCCAACATTAGCCACCGCTAAACCGGACCTCTATGCCAGAGTTTCCTTTTGGCTTGTACCGTTTTTTCTGATTGCCACACCTTTCGGTCTAACAATTGCCTATTATATCGGAAAAAAAATCGCCGTTATCTGGCAATTGGGCAAGTTTGGCGTGACCGGGGTCATGAATATGCTAGTCGATATGGGCGTTCTTTCTCTGCTCATCGCCATTTTCAGAAACTCTTTCCAGATTGAAGCTAAAAACGCCATCTTTCCCGAGATAGCCATCCTGTCGTTTCTAACTTTCTATGCGTCCTATAAATCCATTTCGTTTATTATCGCCAATATTAATAGCTATATCTGGAACAAATATTGGACATTCCACAAAGAAGGAAGCAAAAAAACGGAATTCATCCAGTTTTTTATCGTCAGCATCCTGGGCTTCATAATCAACGTCATTGTTGCCTCTCTTGTCTTTCACCTTGGCAACCCCTCCGGCGCTCTTGCACAAGGCCAGTGGGGACTGATTGGCGCTGCTGCAGGAAGCGCAGTTGGACTCGCTTGGAATTTTATCGGCTACAAGTTTTTCGTTTTTAAAAAATAGTCATTTTTAGCTTCAAATCCTGCATCTTCAGCAGGATTTTTCTTTTTGTTAAAATAATGATAAGCTAGAAATACCGCCATTATTTTCACTCTTAGAATTTTAAATTCACCCTCATGCCTCAAACTCTCTACCGCAAATATCGTCCAAAAAACTTTTCGGAAATCATTGGGCAGACGCACATCGTGCGTACGCTTTCCAACGCCATCAAAAATAACCGTGTCGCCCACGCCTACCTTTTTACCGGACCGCGTGGCACGGGAAAAACTACTTTTGCTCGTATTTTTGCCAAAACAATAAATTGCCAAGACAATAAAGACCTCAACGCTTGCGAAAAATGTCCGGCATGCTTGGCAATTCAATCCGGCCAATCACTTGATATCATTGAAATTGATGCCGCTTCCAATACGGGCGTGGATAATATCCGCGAGCTGAAAGAAACGATTGCTCTACCGCCAACCCTTTTGAAATATAAGGTGTATATCATCGATGAAGCCCACATGCTTTCGACTGGTGCGTGGAACGCACTACTTAAAACACTTGAGGAGCCACCCGCCCATGTCATCTTCATTCTCGCCACAACCGAAATTCACAAAGTCCCAGCCACGATTGTTTCGCGTTGTCAAAAATTCGATTTTCCACGCTGGCCAATGGCGGATATCATTGAAAAATTAACCGTCATAGCCAAGGAAGAAAAAATTACCGTCGAAAAAGAAGCCCTGGAAATGATCGCGCTCTCGGCTGAAGGCGGGATGCGTGACGCCGAATCGCTACTTGGACAAATTATTTCTCTTGAAGATCAAAATATTACAGCCAAAGATGTGGAAGAAATCCTTGGAACGGTGGACAAAAATTTCATTGGCGATATGGCGGAAGAAATAGTGTCCAGAAATACCGGCAAAGCTTTAGTAAAAATCAATGAACTCATTGCCGGAGGATACGATTTGCAAATTTTTAATAAAGCCCTTATCAACCATCTTCGCCAACTCATGCTTCTTAAAATTGATGAAAACTTCAAAACCTATTTTATTCGCGAACTAACCCAAAATAAAATTGAAAAATTATTAGCCCTTGCTAAAAAAAGCGAATTATCCCAAATTATTGTCACAATCGATCTTTTGCTCGTGGCACAGAACAAAATATTTTCCTTCCTCCTTCCGCAACTGGCACTTGAGATTGCTATCATCAAAGCCACACAAAAATTTCCCGCTCCGCAAAAAATTTCTATGCCAGAAATGACAGTAGAAAAAAATTCGACATCGGGCATTTCCCAAAAAGCAGAAACCGCTTCCCTTTCCGCTCATAAGATAGAACTTGATCCGAAGCCGGTGCAACAACAATCGCAACAAACTAAAAGCACCGCGATAAACCCGGATATAGAAATTGACCGTGATATGCTCAAAAGCCGCTGGAATCGCCTGCTAGTCGAAATCCGCCCCTATAACCATTCACTCTCAGCACTCCTCACAAACTGCCAAATTAAGACTACAGAAGGCAATATGATTACTCTCGCCACGCCCTATGAATTCTATAAGGAGAAACTGGACGATCCGCAAAACAGATTGACAATCGAAGAAGTTTTTAGTAAAATTTTAGAATTGGCCGTACGCATCCAAGTAGTCGTCGATAAGACACTAGCTCCTATTCAAAAATCCGCTGCTGATGAAGAAATCCAGGAAGCTAAGGAAAAAGAGAAAATCGCTCACGAACAAGTCTCACTGCTCAATTCTGCAATGGAGATTATGGGCGGAAAAATAGTTGAGTAGCTCCCCCTAGCCATTAAAGCGATAAACAAACATGCAAAAGACTGAAAAAGCTTAGCGAGTTTGTTTTTCAAAAGTGGATATGGCAAAAAAGTACTACCAAACAAGTTAGAAAATTATTTCAAATTAAACCCTCCTCGCAAATCTGCCGAGGAAACAAATGGGGTGTAGCCAAGCGGTAAGGCAACGGACTTTGACTCCGTCATGCGTAGGTTCGAATCCTACCGCCCCAACAAGTTGGGATAAAAAGGAGCGAAAGCTTCTTTTTCCTTTTGTGAAAGCGCCAAGACTGGTTCAGTTTTTTTCAAATCCGCCTTTTGGCGTTTTGAAGTTTTTTCAAGTCTTCCAACAATCAACCAACGTGCGATTATAAAAATCTTAAGCATAAAAAAAATATGAAAAAAATAATAGCCATCGGTGGCGGAGAAATAGGCAGGCCCGGTTTTCCTGTCGAAACTACGCGAATCGATAAAGAAATAATCAAATTAACTGGCAAGAAAAATCCTAAATTGCTTTTTATCCCAACGGCAAGCGCAGACTCTGAAAGCTATTACAGTACCGTTGAAAAACATTTTGGCAAAAGGCTTGGTTGCAAAACCGATGTGCTGCATTTAATCAAAGATGCGCTAAGCAGGAAAGAAATTGAGGATAAAATTTTCAAGTCCGATATTATTTATGTCGGCGGTGGCAATACGCTAAAAATGATGAAAATCTGGAGAAAGAGTAAGGTTGATGAAATTCTACTCAAGGCGTATGGGAAAGGAATCGTTCTGTCCGGAATAAGTGCCGGATCAATTTGCTGGTTTAAATTTGGAAATTCCGATTCAAAAAAATTTATTGACCCGAATGCCAGTCTGATAAAAGTTGCGGGATTGGGATTGATAAATGCGCTTAATTGTCCTCATTATGATTTTGAAGCATATAGAAAAGTGGATCTCAAAAAAATGATGAAAAAAACTTCCGGTGTCGCGATTGCATTGGATAATTGTTGCGCCCTTGAAATTATTGATGACAAATATAAAATAATCACTTCCAAGAAAACTGCGAACGCCTACAAAGCTTATTGGAAAAGAAATAAATACTACGAAGAAATAATAAAAAAAGAGAAAGAATTAAAGCCCCTGAATCAATTACTTTCAAAATAAAACCGATTTTGACTTCGCTCCACAATTCCGGCAAAAACCAGCCTTCCAACAAGTCTGGTTTTATGTAATGATATAATCAATTGATAAAATGTTCAACTCTATGCACTATAAGAATAAAATTTTTGAAGAAAGAGAAGCGCGTGGTGAGCATTTTTCCAATTGTCAGTTTTCGGCCTGCTCTTTTCCCGGAATCAATCTCAAATTCACCACATTTAACAACTGCGCTTTCAGTGCCTGTAATTTATCTTCAATCAACTGCGAAAGTACCGGTTTTTTCAAATGCACTTTCCCGGAAAGCAAGCTAAGCAATCTAAACTTTTTGACTGTCAAATTCACCGATTGTGATTTCTCAGGTGCCATCATGCAAAATTGTGTTTTCGAAAAACGCCAAGCAACAAACAATCTTCCCGCCAAGAGATTCCCGCTCGCCTCTTGCAAATTCGAAGAAGCCGATTTGTCCGGAAGCATATTTTTTCTTTGCGATCTCACAGGAGTTAGCTTTAAAAATTCCACATTAGAAAAAGCTGGATTTGAAAAATGCATCCTCAAAAAGGCCATCTTTACCGGCGCAGCAATCAACGGAACGCGTTTCACGGACTGCGTGATAGAAAAAACTATCCTGGATTTTCAAGGTTTCATTCATTTTGGAAATTCGCATGGTTTTGAATTAAGCAACTGAGAAAATAAAAGAACCCAAAGATCATAATTGATCTTTGGGTTCTTGCTTTTTTTTGCTAGCTAAATTACAAGATTTGACTGGCCAGCTCGGACAACTCCGAGCGCTCACCTTTTTCCAGGTTGATATGGGCATAAAGTTTTTGCCCATGCATTTTTTCAATAAGATAGCTGAGTCCATTGGACTGGGTATTCAAATAGGGATGATCGATCTGGAAAATATCGCCCGTGAATACAACCTTGGTATTCTCTCCGGCTCGAGTAATGATGGTTTTGATTTCGTGAGGCGTTAAATTCTGAGCCTCGTCAACAATAAAATAAATATTCACCAAACTACGCCCGCGAATGTAAGCCAATGGAGATATGACCAGCTTATTATCAGTCAACAACTTGTTAATATCATTCCTGGGAGAATCAGATTTTCCAAAATGGGATTTGATAACACTTAAATTATCAAACAAGGGTTGCATGTACGGATCCAGTTTGGATTGAATATCTCCCGGCAGAAAACCAATGTCTTTATTGCTAAGCGGAACAATCGGTCTTGCCAGAAAAATCTGGCGGTAATTTTTTTACACTGGAGCGCGGCGGCTAAAGCCAAAAGGGTTTTTCCCGTACCGGCTTTTCCACTGAGCGTCACAAGCTGAATGTTATTTTTGGTCAAGGCATCCAGTGCAAAAGTTTGCTCCGCATTGCGCGGCATAATTCCGAAGGCAGGATTCTTATCAATCCGACGGATTTTCTGGCTAAAAAAATCATACATCGCCAAAGCGGATTTGTTCTCATTTCTGAGGATAAAATATTCATTAGCCACAGGTTCTTTTTCTAAAGGCAGCTCGGACGGGTCCGATTCGAATGGCGGTTCATGCAATTTTTGCAAAACGCTTCCGGAAACATTTTCGATAAGGCATTTCCCGGTGTACAGCGTTTCAACGTCCTTTATTTGGTCGCTCTTGTAGTCCTGCGCAATAATACTAACAGATTTTGCCTTAATACGCAGATTGACGTCCTTAGTAATCAAAATAACCTGAGTGGACGGGTTTTCTTTGGCCAAGCAATAGGCAATGTTCAAAATGTGGTGATCAGACCTTGATTCCGAAAAACTTAAGGCAAGATCTTTATGAAATTCCCTATCCAGCTTGACGGTAATTTTTCCCAGACCCGGTCCGATTGGCACTCCGCCATTAAACAGATGTTCACCGCACAAAAGATCCAATGTGCGGATAAACTCACGAGCATGAAAATTGAGTATTTCACCGCCTTTTTTAAACTGATCAAGTTCTTCAAGAACTGTTATGGGGATAATAACATCATATTCCCCAAAGTGACGAATGCAGCCGCTGTCATGAAGAATGACATTGGTGTCCAGGATAACCGTAGTTTTCTTTTTTCGTGGCATCCTTATTTCTCCCTTTTTTATTGTTAAACAACAAAAAAATCCGCCTCCTTGCAAAATTGGATTTGGATTTCAATAAACTGCTTCCCTATTTTCAAGCTAGCATAGTAACAGAAAAAAAACAAGTAAATCGGTTTTTTTATTTTTCTTGTTTTTGCAGAAAAATACAGCTAATCAAAAACCGAAAACGCCCCACTAGCCAGGGCGCTTTCAGTTTACTATTTTGAATTAATTAATTCGCCGATTGATTATTTTTCATTCCGAATCCACTGCCCATTCCTCTATGTCCAAATCCGCCAAAAAAATATTGCGTGTCAATGTCATTGGTCTTGGCCCAATCCGCCAAATCCTGTCTTTCTTTCTGACGAGCCGCCTGTCTTTCCATAGGAGTCATATTCTTAGAACTATCCGCTTCAGCTGCGCGATTATCTTGCAACTCTTTGTGTTTTGCCAAAATCAAATTCTCTTGATCAGTTGTCAGCTTTCCATCTTTGATTGCCTGATCAAGATTAGCCTTGAATTTTTCTTGCATTTGTGCTTGACGATCGGCTCTATTTTGATCAAAAACAGCCTGCACATCGCTTGGGTTCAGATTGAATTTTTGCGCGAGCATCTGCACCAAGCTTGATCCGGAGCCAGTATCGGCAAGAACCTTGCCAACGCCAAACGCAACGGCAGAAACAGTCGCTACAACCACTAACGTGACGATGATCAATTTACTTTTATTCACTAAGTTATCACCTCCTTTCTTTCCCAATTTAGCCTCATCTGCTCCTGTTTTTTCCGCCTTAAACATATTTTTTATCTTATTTTAGCCAAAAATCGCCTTTTGATTTAAATTTGCTCAACGTGTCTATTACGATTTGGGAATAATTTTAGACGCATACGCAAAACAGCGAAGCAATAGGATCTTGCTTGCGCCTTTTTTTGTTTACAGGTTTTAAAATTTCACCAATAAGAGAAAACCTAAAAGGTGCGAATAATCGCGCAGTAATTTCCAAAGTGCATTTCAGAAAAAAATAAAGGAAAAATATGCTTACTGCAAACGAATTGCGGATAATTGCAGTCCGAAAAAACTAGGCGCATGCACCAAATTTTCAAAATCACCCACCACATCATGAAGCGACCAGTTAAATAATTTAGAATAAGCTGTAATTCCTATCTAAACAAGCGTTCATATATCAAATGAGAAAAATGAACGGCTTTTTTGTCAACATACCGGTACATCAGATAGGAAAGTGAAAATGTTAGCGCCACAGAAGAGATGAATGAAATCGCAAAGGCCTCCGCATAAGGCATTATTGGTTCAAGTTTCAAAAACACAAAGCTGGAAAATGATCCTAAAATAATGAAGTGTAAAAGATACATGGCAAAGGAAATCTTTCCGAGAAACAGAAAATATTTATAAGAAAAGAAATTTTGCAACTTCTTCGAATCAAGAAGAACCAGAATGATGCAGGCCGCCCCAAGCACGTGATAAACGATTTCCGGTTCACTCAGAAGCGGATTATACATAAACGCATACATCGTTCCCGCAATATCACGTCCCGATGGATATGAACCAAGAAATAGCCCCAAGATAAACAGTCCTGCACGCAAAAATTTGCTCCTGTCGAACTCCCGGATGATCATGCTCCTGTGAGCCATAAGATCGCTAAGAAGCATGCCAAGAATAAACGCTAGATAATAGGTCTGAAAAAAGATAATAGAAAAAAAGAAATAGGCCAAATATCTATTTTTCATTTTTCCAAAGATAGCCATAAAACCAAATACCAAAAAAGACCCCATAAATTCGAAGGCGATCGTCCAGAGCGTTGCATTATATTGAAATATGTTGGAAAAAAAAGTGCCAATAAACATTTGATTCAGAGCATCAATTAAATCAGGCTTAAACGTCCAAAAACCTCCCAACCAGCCGGAGCCGGAGATATCTGCCGCTTGTTGGTTATAGAAAAGGGATAATTTCATCAAAACAAAAACACAAAA
>DAIEIZ010000067.1 GCA_027351145.1 Candidatus Moraniibacteriota bacterium
ACTTGCACGTCCCGCAGACCTTTGTCTTCATCAAGATGTGCCACTACGCGTAGCTCGCTTGGATCAATCAGTGTCACGATTGGTTCGCCGGAAGTCACCGTTTTACCAACATTGTCCTCAGCGCTAATCACGATTCCTGCATCTTTATTTTTCAAAATTTGATCAGAGACTTGCGCCACACTGGTGTTAGCCGGGATTTTTTGCCCTTCACTCACCAGTATTTTCTGAATCACACCCTCCTTTTGCGCCGAAATGGTAATACTTGGCGCTTCAATGTCAGCCTTATCGGTATAGACTTGATTTTGAGTAATCTTCCAGTAAGCCAGACCGATCACGGCGATAACAACCAGTAACGCTAGTCCGAGAGTCATAGCATTGCGCGTTGAATTATTTTTCTTTCCCGGAACGGTTTTTGTCGCTAATTGTGCTTCCATAGATTTAAACTTAGTCAATAATAAATTATTTTTATTCAATAAAACTTACAAGCAACTATTCCACAACGGATTCTCCATCAGAAAGTCCGCTCACAATTTCCACCATGCCATCCGCACCGACAATCCCCGTTATAATTTCTTTTTTTTGTTGCACGCCATTGGCGAAAACCAGCACAAATTGTTTATTCCCTTCGGCAATGATCGCCTTCTGAGAAACTTCCAGAACATCCTTTTTTTCATCGAGCCCAATAAACACATTGGCATTAAGTCCGGATTTAACGCGTTCGTCATTGCCAGAAAGAAGCAGCGTGATTTTATAGGCAGTTGCGCCGTCTTGAACTGTCGCCACCGGATCGATTGTTTCCACCTGCGCTTTGAAAACATTAGTTTTTCCATAAGCATCCAGTGTCGCCTCGGCCATATCGCCAATCTTAATTTTTGTCGCGTCTTGTTCGGTTGCTAACACGTCAATTTCAAAAGTATTCTGATCGGAAACCAAGGTAATAATTGGCATACCAGGGCTAGCCAAATCCCCCGCTTGAACATCCTGATTAGCAATAATTCCATCAAATGGCGCTTTAATTATCGTTTTTGCCAATTGCGCCTGAGCGCTTGCTACGCCAGCTTGCGCGCTCAATAGTGTCGCCTTCTGCACGGCGACACCTTTCAAAGTCGCTTCGACTTGAGCTTTTTGCACCTTTTTAGCATCCGAGCTCAATCCGTCAACCTTCAATCTTTCCATCTTAACTGTCTTATTGCTTTCATCCAACGCCGCTTGCGCTCCGGTTACTACCGCCAAGGACTGTGCGTATTGAGCCTGCGCATCCGAATTTTCCAATTGAGCAAGGACTGTCCCCGCCTTCACCAAATCTCCGGTTTTGGCAAACAATTTGGCAATTCTTGTCGGATATAAGTTTTCAAATCCCAATTGCACCTCATTTTTTCCTTTTACTGTCCCGTCTAATGCGATTCCGGAAACAATGCTTCCTCTGGAAACTTGAGTAAGCGGAACAGCCGGTCGACCAGCATATGTAATATAAATAAAACAAATTGCAATGGCACCGATCAGCACAATCACCGCCAGCAGCCTATTTGTCATTTTCTTGTCCATAAAATCTTGTGTTAGATAAATTATTCAGTCGATTTAGTTATTTTTTCCAAAATTGCAACCAATTGTTTTTGCTCTTCGCCGGTCAGCCTTTCTAAATTACGCCTTAGCATTTCCATCGCTTTTTGTTTGTGCAATTCCAAATATTCCTCGCCTTTCTTGGAAATCATAATGAGCACAGTTCGCCGATCATTGACATCAACTTGCCTTTTGATCAAATGCGCCTTGGCTAGCGTGTTTACAAGCGAAGTCGCCGAAGGCGGAGCAATCCCCAAATAATCAGCGACATCCTTCATGAGTGGCTTGTTTTTTTTAACAAAACTCAAAGTCACCAGGTGCAAAAAAGAATAGGTTTTTTCACTTTTTCGCTCCCGTCCTTCATGCAACAGTCGCTTAGTCGCAAAAATTAGGCTTATTATCCGATCAACCCTGTCTTCCATATTGATTAGAACAAATAATTATTATATTTTCTAAGTATATATGACTTTGTTTTTTTGTCAATAACTGCAAATAAAAGGCCTGGGATAGCCGCATTAGCTTGCAAGAACAGTCCTTCTGCAGCGGGATGACCTATGATGCGGGTATACTGGACTGGCAAATCCAGACAACCATATTAGATGGATGTGATACGCTGAAAGTATGAAAAAATCATACACCCCGAAATAAAAAGCCTCGCTTCTTTTTCCTAAAATCTTTACATTTTTTGATACCTTTGCACCCTTAATACCAGAGCATAAATACTCAACAATATTCTCAAGTAAATTTCCTTTTTGTTTGGTATTCATATTCACTCTGATATTACGCAAGCCTCAGCTCCAACTTATCCTTAATCTTCTCCCATTTCGGATATTTGGAATTCAATAGCTTGTAGAAATTCTTATCATGATTTTTGTGCTTAATATGGCAAAGCTCGTGCGTGATCACATAGTCGATACAATCCTTGGAAGCGTGGACAAGAAGCGGATTGAGAATAATACTTCTGCCCCGGGTGTAGCTGCCCCAGCGTTTTTGCATCTTCTTTATTTCCAACCTCGGCCTATAATCATAATCAAATTTATCAAACACTTCTTCATAACGTTCCTTGAAAATTTCCCTCGAGCGCCTATTGTACCAAGCGTTTATATAAATCCGGCTATGCGTTCCATCACTTACCGATTCGGTCGTTGAAAAAACCAGCTTGCCGTTTTGAAGCGATACCCTGTCTTCTTTGGCTCTCTTAACAATAAGCTGATATTGCCGTCCCAGATAAAGAAAACTCTCGCCCGAAACATATTCTTTTTTGTAAACTCTTTTTTGGAATTTCCTGAAAAAATTCAATTGCTTCTCCAGCCAAAACCATTTTTTCTTAAGAAATATTTCAATTCGTTCGGCATCTGCCTTTAATGGACACTTAACGATCAGACTCATATCCGGCATAACCGTAAGACTCAAAGTCTTCCGATTTTCCCGGATAAGCTCATATTTATAGGCAAATGTTCCATACACAAACTTATTCATATTTTTGTTTTAAGCGGATAATCTCGTTGTTATTCTGGGCAAGCTGCATCGCGGTATCAATGATGGTTTTCATTTCTTCATTGGTCAGCTCTATATTTTTTTGATTTTTAACCACATCGTATAAATAATCGTCAATGGCATTCATCATTTTGCGTTTCACATCAGAATTCTTGTACCAATCCACGATTGCCTCGTTTTTGATGATATTCAAAACATCCAGCACAATATCGATATAGACCTGCTCATCGCTAACGTGCTTTCCAAGAGCCTCTCGTAAATTGCGATAGAAAACATCCGCTCCCTTGTGAGAATTTATCTTATCCGGAAGAGTCTCGTCTTTTTTATTCACTACATCGTCACGGATAAGCTTCATTTGTTTCAATGCCTCGATATCAGCCAGCTTGCCAACTCTCATCTCTTCAAGTATTTCCGAGATCTTCTTGGAAAACATGACATAAAATTCCGGATCAGTTTCCATTTTTTCCGTAATGGTCTTTTGGGTTTGCGCGGCGATCGCTTCAGCCTTGGACTTGTCCGATCCCAAATTTTCAATCGCTTCTTCAAATTGCTTGCGATCGGTAATGTTGATTTGCTTGGTCAAAAGCTCCACCCCGCGCGCATCCACATATTTGTCCAAGATATTCACCAGTGATTGTTTATACTGCGCCAAATCAACTCTATCGGCATATTTAAGGCTGGCCGCGCGCCTCAATTCCATGAACTTTTTCAATTATTTTTTATAGACATCCAAA
>DAIEIZ010000073.1 GCA_027351145.1 Candidatus Moraniibacteriota bacterium
CGGTTTTGTGCGATAACGTTAAGGCGATTATTTTTTATTTGCAATCCAAGCACCCGGAGTATAAGAAAAAGCAAGTAATTGATTTGGGAAGTGCTGGAGGGAATGCGTTTAAAATGGAAATATCCGTAGTTGAAAATAAAAATGCTAAAAATTAAATGGGAACAAACAAAGAAACAAAACAAGGCCTGGGGGTATTTAATGGATGATGAAACCACCGATTTGCTTTTTGGTGGTGGTGCTGGTGGTGGTAAGTCGCTATTTGGTTGCGCATGGCTGATTATTATGTGCGGAAAATATCCTGGAACGCGCTGGCTTTTGGGTCGTAGTAAATTGAAAAATTTGAAAGAAACGACTTTACAGACGTTTTTTGATTTATGCCAGGAATGGGGAATGAAAAGCGATGTCGATTTCAAATATGACTCGAACGCTGGAACAATTACGTGGACGAATAGCAGTGTTATTTTACTGAAAGACTTGTTTTTATATCCGTCGGACCCGAATTTTGATAGTTTAGGGAGTTTAGAGATTACCGGAGCCTTTGTCGACGAAGTCAATCAAATCACTTTCAAGGCGTGGAATATTGTGCGCTCGAGAATTCGCTATAAATTAGATAAATTCAATTTATTGCCAAAATTATTAGGAACTTGCAATCCGTCAAAGGGCTGGGTGTATATGGAGTTTTATAAACCGTGGCGAGAAAATAAAACGGATAAGAGCAATAAATTCGTACAAGCTCTGGTCACAGACAATCCGTTTATTTCTAAATATTACATTGAAAATTTGAAAAGAATTAAGGATAAGGCAACAAAAGAAAGGTTGCTTTTGGGAAATTGGGAATATGACGATGATCCGAGCTGTCTGTTTGAATACGATGTCATTGTCGATTTATTTACAACGAAGGCGGAGGCGAGTGATAAAAAATATATTACCGGAGATGTATCAAGAAAGGGGCGCGATAAAACAGTCATCCAATATTGGGAAGGATTGCAATGTAAAGAAATCACAGTTCTGGATTATGAAACTAAAAAAGACCTGGAGAAAACAAAAAAATGGATTGCTGATTATGCGGAGAAAATGGGAGTACGCCGGCATCATATTATTTTGGACGAGGATGGCGTGGGAGGCGGTGTAGTAGATATGCTGGGTTGTGTGGGGTTTATCAACAACTCCTCACCTCTTCAACCATATGAGGCAAAATTTACTGGCAATAAGCTTAATTATGCCAATCTCAAGACTCAATGCTATTTTAAGCTGGCGCAGTTGGCTGAGCAAGGGAAAATCGGAATTGATTGCGGTGATACTGACATCATATCACTGCTCACGGAAGAATTAGAGCAAGTCAAACAGAAAGATGTTGATAAGGATGGAAAGGTTTTGCTTATTGGAAAAGAAATGATTAAAGAAAATATTGGTCGCAGTCCGGACTTTGCTGATGCGCTGATGATGAGAATGTATTTTGAGCTGGAAACGAAGCCGGAACCGTCAGTCAGTTTTATTTAGCAAATAAAAAGCAAAACAAAGATGAAAATTATAGGTTATTGCAAAAAATGCGGTTCGAAATTGATTGAAATTAGAAATATGGGCGCTTTTGACGACTTTTCGATGAAGTGTTGGCATTGCAAAGTTAGAGTGGAAATATTTGAGTTGCGGTTTAAAAAAATAGAAGACGAGCAAGCTCTTGATAAAAATAACAGATTATTGTATAGTAGATTTGAAGATTAAAATTTAGTGTCTTTTTGTTCTAAGGGACAGGAGGCTTGGGTCTACGGGCTCTAAACAAATTCGCTGTTACGACGGAGGATATGTTTAGGGCTTTTTTATTTTTTATTTACGCTTATGCAACTTAATAGAAAAAAACAAATCGCCAAAGATAAATTGGAATCAAAAAGCGATATTCAATTTGTGGGAAAACTTTTAGAGGGATTACTCTTGGCAAACGACTTTACAAATGAGCAACTTTTGCAAATTGTTCAAGAACATAAGCTTTCACAAGATAGTGCGAATGGTGTTACAAAAACTATTCGTGATTTTATTTCTGAGCTTAAAGGTAAACAAATTCAAACAATTATCAATCAGCCAAAATTTGTTGAAATACTAAAGGCGGTTGAAGTGCAAAGGCCGGAATAGTTGAAGGAACTCAAAACCGATACTTCGATTATTGAGGGAAGATTGGCAAGTGCTGTTTTGGCAATTGAAGAAATAAAATTTCCGGAAGAAATTGAGGTTAAAAATGAAATTACAATCAAAAAGCCAAACTGGTATAAGGCGATTGATGTGACAACGATTGTTAGCGGCGCGATGGATAGAATCGAGAATTTTTTCAATGACATTATTGATCGCCGGATTATTAAAATTAAATCAGAGAAACCATTGGATGTCAGGGTTGTTGATGTCAGAGGAAAGACCGTTGATTTTAAGTCTTTAGGTGGATCTGTTATGCAACAAGGTGGTGGATTTATTATGTCGGGCGGTGGCGGTGGAGAAAGTGCGTTTAAAAATCTGACCGATGGTCGAAAAACAGTCGATACCGCAGGAACGGCAGTGGCACTAGCAACCGACACGAATTGCAGTAAGGTAATCATCACCGCAATGCTCAATAACACTGATTATGTGGTGGTGGGGGGATCGACTGTAGTGGCGATGGAAGCAACTAGACGAGGTATACCGCTTGTTGCTGGGCAATCAATGGAAATCAGTATTAGTAATTTGAATAAAGTGTATTTGGACGTAGTGGTGAGTGGCGAAGGCGTAACTTTTGTATATTTTTAACAAATAATTCTATGAAAAAGAAAATTATCTTAATTATTCTCGCAGTTTGCTTGCTCGGCGCTAGCCTAGCAAAGGCTGATGTCAGCGCACCAAATTTTTTTAAGAAGTTGGGGAATAATATCAATTTTATCCAACCATTGATGGAATTGGGTTCTTCTTCGGCCCGAGTGGCTAAAGGATGGTTCACGAGTCTTGACGCAACCAGCGCAAACATCGGAACGCTCCAAATCACCTCCTCGGTTGATCCTGGGCCATTGAGTGTGGCGCAAGCGACCAATCCGACTATTCGATTCAAAACCGATACAGACTCAGGAATTAGTTGGAATTCGGATAATAATATCGGTCTGATGACTGGGGGAACTAATCGGTTGACTGTAGCCAGTGGCAACGTCGGCATCGGCTCAACGGCTCCGGGTGCTCGTCTGCAAGTTGTCGGGGCTGACAGTTTGAACACATCTTTTGCGGGAAATATTTCCGGAGCAACCGGTACGGGGCTCGTGATCACAAATGCGGGCAACGTCGGCATCGGGACGACGGGGCCAGCACAGAAGCTCGAAATCAACGGGGGAATGCGTTTAAACACGGCTACAGCGAAACCAACTTGTGCTGTCGGCATAAGGGGTACTTTTTGGTATGTGGCTGGTGGAGCTGGCGTGGCGGATACAGTTGAAGCCTGCACAAAAGACGCATCGGATAATTATGCCTGGAGACCATTATATTAAAAATATGCCTGAAATTTTAGAAGAAAAAATCGAAGAACCAATCGAGCCGGTAGAAGCTAAAGTAACTGCACAAAAAATTATCATCGGATTGGTAACGACTGCCATTATCGTTGGAGGGGTGATTGTCGGATTTGACGCAAAAACCACGCCTAAAATGAGCTATGAGGAAGCTCAGAAATTGATTGAGGTTTATGATCACGAACTCAAGAAGGCTCCGGATAAGAATTTAAATAATGTGAATAATGAAAATATGGTCAGTAAATTGAATGATAAGTTTTCCAAGCGAGTGGTGACAGTCGAGGAAGATTTGAAAGGTGAAAAGATAAACCCCAATGATTATTTGATTTTGAGAAGTGGATTGATGCAAAAAACGAAATAGTGTCCGTACACACTAGTTCTTTGAAAATTAACAGTAGGATGGGACGAATTGCTCGTATTTGTTTTTTGGAGAGTATCCAAAAGAAGAAATGTAGAGCAGGGTCGTTTCAATTAATGAGTGTCTGAGTTGATTTTTGATGGTGAAGATGTCCGATCCGCGATTGATCATCACAGTGGCCAAAGTATGGCGCAAGAGGTAGGGATAGACGCGCTTGGTCATTCCGGCCCGCAAGGCTAAAACTTTCAAGAGTTTTCGCAGGGCGTATTGGCTGAATTGTCTTTGACCATCAAAACTCATAAAAAGATATTGCTCGGGATTTTTGGGAAAGGATTGTAAATATTCCATTAGGAGTTTATTGCAGGAGGCAGAAAAATAGACGACACCGTCTTTTAAACCTTTACCTTCGACGACGCGCAATTCGTTGTTGCCAAAATCAATATCGCCCAGTTTGATATTTTTCAACTCTTTGGGACGAATGCCGGAATAGGCTAGCAGGGCGACGATGGTTTTTTCTCGGATATTTCTGCAACAAAAAAGAAGCTTGGTAACTTCAGCTTCTGTGAGGGTTTGCTTGATTAGCGGTTTTGGTTTTCGTTGTCTGGCGAAGTAAATCGATTGTCCGAGAAATTCAAACCAATACTCGAGGGATTTGACTTGATTGGCTTTGTGAGAATAGGAAAAGTTGGATTGGTAGAGAGAGAATACGAAGTTTTCCGTATTTTCTCTGTTTAGTTCAATTTTCTTGGCAATCCTTTCGATTGCCTTGGTGTGGCCACTAATGGTCACTGGCGAGAGTCCTTTGCGGATGCAAAGAAATTTCTCAAACTCCTGGGTGTTTGTTTTCATGTTTATTACCGTACTAATAATTAAATGCCAGGGAAGCAATGTTCGCGTACGGGCGAGCAAAACTAATTACACTATGCCTAGAGACCTGGCAAATTAAGTATAGCAAAAAGAGAGTTATTGACAAATTTATATAATCGGTTAAAATATAGGCAGAAGTTAAAAATAAAGTGTTTCGAATTCCCACGGGAATTTTAAGCTAGGGCTTACGAGCTCCAAACAAAGTTATTCTCACGAGGATAGCTCCGTTTGGGGCTTTTTTTATTTTCCAAAAAGTATGCTAGAAAAATTTTCTATATTTAAATCAAAAAAGAAAGAATTTCTACCGGGAATTTCGACGATTAGAAATTTATTTTTTAATAAACTTTTTGGAAGCACGAACGATTTTCCAGATAAATATAAAGGTTGGACATATCGATCAATCAGTCTGATTGCGCAGGAAATTTCTTCGGCCAATCTTCGGTTGTATAAAAAAGTCAAAGGTAAAAATGATGAGGAAATCAGTGATCACGAATTGTTGAAATTATGGGAAAGACCAAATCCTGAAATGACCAAATCGGATATTCTAGAACACATTTCATCTTCATTGGATCTTGATGGCAATGCTTATCTGTATAAAGCTAAAGCAAAAAATGGCACTAAAACATTGGAATTATGGCCATTGCGTGCTGATTGGGTGAAGGTTATGCCATCAACTGATAAAACGAAATTGATTGATAAATTTATTTATTTCAACGGAGCGGAAAATACCGACCTTGAGGTTAGCGAAGTTATTCATATCAAAAATTATAATCCGAAATATTTCGATAAAAAAAGTACGCTCAAGGGCGTGGGGACAGTTGAGGCGGCACTGGACATCATCAAAGAAGATGAAACGATTCGCGAATGGAATCGCAAGTTTTTTGAAAACGGAGCAATTACCAGTGGAGTGTTGGAATATGATGGAACGCTGGAAGAAGACCAAAAGAAAAGAATTGAATCGGGCTGGAGAAAGAATTTTGAGGGTACGGACAATTCAAGTAAGACTCCAATTTTGGCAGGTGGTTTGCATTATAAGCCTAATCAATTCAGCCAAAGAGAATTGGCGTTTATTGATCAACGGAAATTAGATCGTGATGATACTTTTTTAATGTTTGGAATCCATAAAGGCGTGGTGATGAGTGAAGATGTTAATTTGGCCAACGCCAAGACGGCACTGTGGTCATTCACGAGATTTACAATTCGTCCACGATTGAAAAAAATTGAAGCAGTCCTAAATAAGGATTTAACTTCAGAATATGGTAGTGAATTTTATTTAGAATTTGATAATCCGGTGCCGGAAGACAGGGCGGAAATTGTCAATGAATACGCGCAAGGATTCAATAAATGGCTTACTACGAATGATATTCGCCGTGAAGAGGGGCTAGAAGAACTTGATGGTGGTGATGAAATAAGGGTTAATCAGCCAATAATGCCCGTAATTGATCCAAATACGGATAAAAATCATAAAAAATGCGATTGCGGAAAGCATAAATCAAGTGAAAAAGATGAGTCAAATCAAGATGAGCGGACAATCCGAGGCGAAAAAGCTTGGGGAGAAATGATAAAAATTCAAACTCCATATGAGGATAAATATAAAAGTGCGTTTAAAAAATATTTTTTCAGTTTGAGAGAAAAAGTTATAAAAAATTTAAGTGAAAAATCAATTAAGACGAAAGCGGTAATTGATGAAGCGGTGGAAGTTTCGACTGTGTTTGATTTATTGACTCCACTGCAAAGAGAGCTGTTGGAAAAATCCGGCAAGCAAGCGTTGAAAGAATTGGGGCTGGAAAATGATTTTGTGATTACGCCTTCAATCGCAAAAGTTTTGGATAAATATGATTTGAAACTTTCAAGAAGTATTGGAAAAACGACACAATCAGATTTAGAAGAAATTATCGCCAATGCAGGAGATGAGGGATTGGGAGTTAACGAATTGACTGGAAAAATAAATGAATATTTTGATTTTGCCGATGAAGTGAGGGCGGAACGAATTGCAAGAAGCGAAACAATTAGGACTAGCAATCAAGCTATGCAAGACGCCTGGATTCAATCGGAAATAGTAGAATCGAAAGAATGGTACACGGCTGGGGATGAGCGGACTTGCGAGATGTGCGCCGAAATGGATGGAAAGATAGTCGGGTTGGATGAAAATTATTTTGACAAAGGTGCGGAGTTTATGGGATTGAGTTTGGATTTTCGAGATATTGGCGAGCCACCACTTCATTGTTCTTGCCGATGCACTTTATTACCAGTTATTAAACAATAATAAAATATTTTAATCAAAAAAATATGTTCAAAAAATTTAGCGAAAAAGTGCGAGGGGAGATTGCAAAGGCATTTGAAAAGCATGCAAAATTTATTTCTGAAATGAAATCAGAAGGCGACACCGGAACTTTCGAGGTTATTGCTTCAACTCAAGGCAAGGATCGCGATGGTGAGATTGTGTTGCAAGACGGGATTGATATTACGAATTATTTGAAAAATCCAGTTATTCTATTTGGACACGATTATTGGTCTTTGCCAATCGGCAAGGCGACAGAAGTGGTTAAGGAAACGGACAAAATGATTATTAAGGGTGTTTTTGCTAGCGCTGAGGCTAATCCAATCGCTCAGCAAGTGCGAAAACTTTATGAGGAGGGAATTTTGTGCGCTGTTTCAATTGGTTTTATTCCTAAGCAATATGAGGGAAATGTTATCACGCAATGCGAACTCTTAGAACTTTCTTTCGTGCCAGTTC
>DAIEIZ010000025.1 GCA_027351145.1 Candidatus Moraniibacteriota bacterium
GATTATATAGTATTTTCATCCGAAGATTCCAAAGAAGCTTGTGTTAGGGCGGAAAAAATCAAGGAATTTGTGTTGGGTAAGGTAAAATAAATTTTTAAAAACCAAAAATGAACGAAAAATTTACTCTCTCTCTCTCTCTCTCGTAAATAGCCAAAATTTTCAAGGAACATTTTTTGATTCGACATTTTTAGTGTCGGATTTTTTTGTTGACTATAATCTCAAAAATGCTAAAATAAAATTAACAAAATACCAGTCGTCAAACTAGCAAGTTTTTAAACTTGCCAACTAGTCGTGCACAGTGAGGGGCAACTCTCGAAAGGTGCGTGACTAGTTTGACGACTGGGACAATCCAAGTAAGAGTTGTCCCTTTTTGGTATCTAAAAATATAACCACTAAAAAAATGAAAAAAGATTTTTTTCAAAACAAAAAAAGCACATTGGGTTCTATTGTGATAATTCTGTTGGTGTCATTCGGAGTCTATTCTTTTTCAGAAAAATACCAATTAGCTAATTTGATTTATCCTGCCACAGAGACACAACTCGGTGTGTCTAAAAATATTGTTGATGATAGCAAGAACAATGTTTCCGTATCTTCCACTCCTGCTGGGTCTGCTGTAGTCAAAGGCGAAGCAGATCAAAACAATAACAGCACAGATGCATCGCAATGCGTATCTGCGGTTTGCGAACAACTACTCACCAAAAACCTCGAAAACCAATTCATCCAAATCAAAGGCAATTTAGGAAGATTGGGGGAAATCAGTCAAAAAGACGGGCAGTTCTATTTGGTTAAAAAAATTATCGAAAACGGCAATATCAAACGCCACACAATCAAGGCAATCAATTTGGACACGGGCTCAGTCAATTCTCGAATTATTGCCAATCATTCTATTGATTCCGGAGATCTTGAAAATAATCTCACGATTAGAAATTTAACTGTTGATGGTGATTTTATTGCGCAAAATTATGCCGGGCAAACTTCCATTACTACTCTTGGCACAATTACCAATGGCGCTTGGCAAGGAAGCCCCATCAATTCAAACTTTCTTGGTTCGAATGTGATGTTGGAAGGCGAAAATATCTCGCTTTTACATAACGATGCTGGTTACTTGACTAGCGTGTCCGCGGAAACTGATCCAATTTTTGAATCTAGTGTTGCACACGGAATAACCGACACGAATGTTGCTAATTGGAACAGTGCTTACAACTGGGGTAACCATGCCCTCCAAGGCTATATCACTGCCGTTTCTTCGGATGTGCTAACTAATAAAACTTGGAATGGAAATTTGATTGGTTTAGCATATGGCGGAACAGGCACAGCCACTGGATCAATCACCGGCACCGGCGCACTCAATTTTTCTGCCGGTGGGACAAATCAAAATGTAACGCTCACTCCATCGGGAACGGGGTATACAATTTTAAATGGGAATGTGGGGATTGGGACGACGAGTCCAAATTCAAAATTCAGTGTAATCAAAGTAAATACAATGAGTTATCCATTTTCCTCTTCTCCCGTTAGTTTATTTGCCAGTAGTAATCCAGAAGTAGGTATTTTAGAAACTGGAAACACTGCGGGAAACACTGCGACGCTTAGGCTCGGAACTGTCCATGCTACATACTATAATTCTGGGGCATTTATTCAAGCAAAACAATACGCAGGACTTACTTTTTGGGAACTTTTTTTTGGCACTTCAAATGGAGCTTCTGCTACAACAGCAATGATGATTTCAAGGTTGGGTTATGTTGGTATTGGGACGACGAATCCTGGCTATAAGCTGGATGTTGCCGGTAGTGTCGCTGCTAATGAGATTATTGCTACTGGCGTAAATGGCATTACTAGCACGAATGGCGGTATGTATCTAAAAAATTATCTTGGTTCAAGTGTCAATACACATGCTGTTTTTAATAGTGTAAATAGTAGAGGAACGGTAAGTGCTCCCACATATTTATTAAATGGTGATGAAATCGGAGCCATTGCTTTTAGGGAGGGAACATCTGGAGGAATAGGTGATGCTGGGGCAGGGTTTGCCTTTTTTGCAAGCGAGAACTGGAGTACATCTGCTCTTGGAACAAGGATAAATTTTTTTACAACTCCCAATGGTTCTACTGTTAAGACAGCGTATCTTGATGTGAGCAATGCTGGTATTGCTACTTTTGTGAATCAAGTGCTGGCTCCTTCATTCAAAGGAACTGGAAATACAGATGTCAATTCCTTTGCCGGCAACGTCGGCATCGGCACCACCGCCCCCAACTACATCCTCGACGTCCAACATGCTACCTCGAAAGTAAACTCCAAAAATGGTTACCTCACCAATGGTGCCGACTATGCCGAATATTTCTATACTGATGACACTGATTTAGTTTCCGGCGAAACAGTTTGTGTGGACATCGAAAAACCCAACGCTGTCAAGCGCTGTCAGCGTTCAGGCGATAATAATGTGATGGGCATTGTTTCCACTAACCCTTCCATTGTCGGAAATGGCAACGGCCAAAAAAGAGACAGTGATCCCCACTATAAAATCATTGGAATGCTCGGACAAGTGCCCGCTAAAGTCAGTAGTGAAAACGGCACAGTTCAAATTGGCGACAGCCTTACCTCATCTGACATTCCTGGATATCTCCGCAAAGCCAACGCTGGTGAATCAACGGTCGGAGTCGCCATGCAAAGTTCTAGCAATGAAAAATCCACTATCCAAGTCCTCATCTCGCGCCGAAACCAAAGTCTTACCGTGGAAAAAGTAGAAGAGGCTGTGACGGAAAATATTGCCAAAATGAATATCCAAGATCAAATTACCAAAATGATTGCCACTGCTAAAGACAGTATCAATAACACCGAAACACAAAATTTTGTGTCCCAAACGCAATTTTCCACATTGCAAGACGGGCAGACGCAAAATGCCACGTCTCTACGGATATTGCAAAAACAAATGGACGACCTCCAACTGCAAACCAAACCAATCATTGATTTCTATTTGGCACTGGATTTGAAAAATGTGCTCTATAAAAATGCGCTGGGTAATTTTGATTTGCTTGGTGGAAAAATTACTGCTAAAGATATTGAAGCCTTGAATACGATCAAAGCCAAAGATATTGAGGCGACGGATTCCGTGACGGGGGATTTGCTTTCGGGGAATAGTCTCGAGTTGGGAAAGGATACTTCCGGTAAAAGCATTTTGAAGTCGGGTGAGACGAAAGTGGAAATCGATACTGCCATGGCAAACAAAGACATTAAAATTTATATTACTCCAGTCGGCAACACTTTCGGACAAGTGCTTTATGTTGATGAAATTTCCGACGGAAAATTTTTCAATGTCAAAATGAACGAAAAGCAAGGTAGCGACATTAATTTTAATTGGCTGATTGTGAAATAGTTTTTTATATTTTTTTATTTCCCGTAGAGAGGTATTTGTTTAGACAGATACCTCTTTGTGTTTATGGTCATTATTTGACATTATCCAATAATAATGCTACGGTATCAAGTTAAGAATATTTTGAATTAAATATGCGAATAGCCTATATTGGACAAAAGGGAATACCAGTTAAAACTGGTGGAGTAGAGCGTTATGTGGAAGAAGTTTCAACAAGAATGGCAAAAAATGGCCATGAGGTTTTTGTGTATGCACGCAATAATTATACGGAAAAAAAAATACAAGAATACGATGGTGTAAAAATCATTCATTTGCCATCCATTCCGACAAAAAATTTAGATGCGATTAGCCATACTTTTCTAGCGACAATACACGCGTTATTTCAAAATTATGACATAATTCATTATCACTCAATCGGACCCACTTCATTAAGCGTTATTCCTAAGTTATTTAAAAGAAAAACGCCACTGATTGCAACTTTTCAATGTCAAGACTATTTCCATAAAAAATGGGGTCGTTTTGCTCAAGCTTATTTGCGTTTTTCTGAAAGATTGACTTGTGTTGTTCCGGATGAAACAATTGCCGTGACTAAACAAATTCAGACCTATGCTAAAGAAAAATATCAAAAAGATTTAATATATATACCCAATGGAGCTGAAATAAAATTTAATTATAATGCGGAAGTCTTAGGGGAGTGGAATTTGCAAAAAAATAATTATATCCTTTCAGTCAGTCGTCTTGTTAGGCACAAAGGTATTCACTATTTGATCGAAGCTTTTAATGATCTTTGTGAAAAAAATTTAAATCAGGGAAAGAAACTGGTGATTGTCGGAGGAGGTGCGTTTACGGATGATTATGTGCAATACCTAAAAGCATTAGCGGGAAAAAATAAGGAAATTGTTTTTACCGGAACGGTTAGCGGAGAAAAGTTGGAACAATTTTTTTCACATTGTTTTCTTTTTGTGCAACCATCCGAATCGGAAGGAATGTCGCTTGCGCTTCTTGAAGCAATGGGATATGGCAAGGCGATTTTAGTTAGCGATATTTTGGAAAATGTTAATGTTCTGAAGGGATCGGGATTTGTTTTTGAAAATAAAAATAAGGATGATTTGAAAAATAAATTGGAGGAAATTTTAAATAATCCAGAAAAAGCTGAGTTGGCCGGATTGGAAAGTCAAAAAATTGCCAGGGATTTTTATGATTGGGATAAAATTGTTGATCAGATTGAAGCCTTGTATTTAGACAGTTTGAGCGAAAAAAATAAGGAAAAATAATATTTTTTTTATGAAAAAAGTTTATTCAAAAAAATTTTGGTTTATTTTTTGGTTATTAGCTATAATTTTTCTTTTTGGCTGGTATTCTTTTTTGCAGATAAAAAATAATAATGAATTTGGCGCTATTAATTTTGCTATTGATTTTTTACCTTTAGATGAACTTAAAAAAGCCAAATTCAAAACGATGTCCACTTTTGCGCAATATTTATTTCAAAAAG
Source organism: Candidatus Moraniibacteriota bacterium (assembly GCA_027351145.1). GTDB lineage: Bacteria > Patescibacteriota > Minisyncoccia > Moranbacterales > UBA2206 > UBA9630. The sequence goes on from DAIEIZ010000025.1 coordinate 4,857, forward strand.
ACGGTCAAGAAAAAACCTTTATGTTGCTTTTTGAACATAACATGGAACTTCGTCCCGGCGGTGGCTATATCGGATCGTTTGGAATTTTGAAAATGAAAAATGGAAAAGTTTTGGAATTGCAAACAAATGATCTTTCTAATTTTGATGGGCGCGTTCCCAACGGCACAACTCCGCCCTATCCGATGAAGGAACTATTGGGTGTAACTTCTTGGAAATTGCGTGATTCAAATTGGTCGCCGGATTTTTCTGAGAATGCCCAAAAAGCGGAAGAATTTTATAAATCAGGACAAGGACAAGAAAATTTTCAAGGAATTGTTGCAATCAATAGCGATGTATTGATGTCTTTTTTGCAAGTCACCGGACCGGTTAAGATCGAAGGTTATCCGGGAACATATGATAGCGAAAATGCTGTTTTGGCACTGGAAAAACAAGTGGAAATGAATTATATTCAACAGGGAATCAAAAAGGAAGAGAGAAAAAGCATAATGAATTTATTGGCGCAAGAAATAGAAAAGAAAGTTTTTACACTAAACATTGCGCAAAAAATAAAATTAGCGGAAATAATTTTGGATGACTTGAATCGCAAAGATATTCAACTTTATTTTAAAGATCAAAA
>DAIEIZ010000026.1 GCA_027351145.1 Candidatus Moraniibacteriota bacterium
AATAGCAAATTTGATCGCAAGAACTATTTTTATCCTGATATTCCAAAGGGCTATCAGATTTCGCAATATGATGAACCGTTTTGCGAGGCGGGGTATTTGGAGGTAGCAAATAAAAAAATCGGCGTAACCAGGATTCATTTAGAGGAGGATACGGGAAAGCTGGTTCATCCCAAGGGCGTTAGCTATTCCTTGGTGGATTTTAATCGTGCCGGCGTGCCTCTGATGGAGCTTGTGACGGAACCGGATATTGAAACAGCTGAGGAAGCGCGCGTATTTTGCCAGAAGTTGCAACAAATTTGCCGTTATCTTAAAATTTCCGATGCTGATATGGAAAAAGGGCATATGCGTTGCGAGGTTAATCTTTCACTATACAGAGAGGGTGAAGAAAAACTTTCCGGCACAAAAGTGGAAGTGAAAAACATCAATTCATTCAAATTTGTGGAAAAAGCAATTGCCTATGAAATCCGGCGGCAAACGGAAATACTGGAAAAGGGCGAAAAAATTATTCAAGAAACACGCGGCTGGGATGCGAATCGCAATGCAACCGTTTCGCAACGTAAAAAGGAATCCGCACATGATTATCGCTATTTTCCCGAGCCGGATATTCCACCGTTCCGGTTTGCACCGGAATATCTGGAAAGTTTGAAAAGAAAGTTGCCGGAATTGCCGGATCAGAAAGTAAAACGTTTCAAAGAGGAATATGCTCTTGCTGATGATGCGATTTTGGTTTTAACAACTGACCCGGCTCTCGCGGATTATTTTGAAAACGTTGTCAGCGAAATTAAGGAAAAAATCAATTGCAAAGAATTTTCCGTCACATTGGAAAAATGTTTGGCACTTTCGGCAAACTACACAATCGGGGAGTTGCGAAAACATTTGATGGTTAACGGGGGAGAAATTAAGGATTTGAAAATTACGCCGGAAAACTATGCCGAACTGATTGCCATCATTGGAGAAGGAAAAATTAGTTCGTCCGGGGCGCAAACAGTGTTAAGGGAAATGTACGCCACTGGTGGTGATCCATCGCAAATTATTGAAGCGAAGAATTTGATTCAGATGAGTGATGCGGGAGAATTGGAAAAAATTGTCGACACGGTTCTTGAAAAGAATGAAAAATCCGTCGCGGACTTCAAAGCCGGAAAAGAAAACGCTTTGAAATTTTTAATTGGACAGATTATGAAAGAAAGTATGGGAAAAGCTAATCCGCAAGTGGCGGAAAAATTGTTGCGTGAAAAAATATAAAAAAATGATCATAAAAAAAATATTAGCAGTAAGTTCAGTATTATTTTGAGCGAATAATTTTCTTTATAACAACCCCTCTTTTTTTAAATATTTCTTAATCTGGCTTTTTGCCAGAGATGTGCGGACAAACTTTAGCCAATCGCGACTGGGGTTTTTGTGGTCGCGAGAAGTGAGAATTTCAATTACTTCGCCATTTTGGATTTTATGGTCAAGCGTGACCATCTTACCATTGGCTTTGGCGCCGGTGGCACGGTTGCCAACCTCTCCATGCACGTGGTAGGCGAAATCGATTGGTGTGGCATCTTCCGGAAGGTCGATGATATCGCCAAGCGGAGTAAAGGCAAAAATGTGATTTTTGAAAAAATCAATCTTAAGTCCTTCCATGAATTCAGCGTCGTCTTTTCCTAGTTCATTTTGCCATTCGCGGAGTTGATTAACCCAGACCAGCTCTTTGTCTGGTACGGCGTGTTTGCTTTTGAGGAAGAAATTTTTTAACTTTCTCTTTTTTTCTGAATAAATCCAGTGCGAAGCAATACCAAATTCAGCCTCGTCATCCATTTTCTTGGTGCGAATTTGCACTTCCAGAAAAATTCCCTCCGGACCAAAAATTGTAGTGTGGATTGATTGATAGCCATTAGGTTTTGGTAGGGAAATATAGTCCTTGATGCGTCCGACAAGCGGGCGGTATTTTTTATGCACAATGCCTAGCGTTTCATAACAATTTGCCAGTTCCGGCACGATAATTCTGATACCAATCAAATCGTAGATTTTTTTAATGTCCATATCATGGCGTTTCAGTTTTTGATATAAGCTATGAACATGCTTGGTTCTGCCGAAAATATTCAAAACATTGATTCCTTCTTTTGTTAATTCTTTTTTAAGCTCAATCACCATTTTGTCGATGTATTTTTTTCTTTGTCCGTATTGAGCGGTCACAAGTTTTTCTGTCAGGGTGTAGTTTTCCAAGTCAAGGTATTTAAAAGACAAATCTTCAAGACGTACTTTAATTTCTCCGATTCCCAGACGGTTGGCAATTGGCACAAAAACTTCCATTGTTTCCAGGGCAATACGGTGCTGTTTTTCGGGTGGAAGATATTCCAACGTTTCCATGTTATGTAGGCGATCTGCAAGTTTTATGAGAACTACTCGAATGTCAGATGCCATTGCTAGAAACATTTTGCGCAGATTTTCCAGATAAACATCTTCTTTTGATCCGCGTAGTTTTATTTTTCCTAGCTTTGTGACGCCGTCAACCATTGTGGCTATTTCTTTGCCAAATTTATATTCCAGCTCTTTTGATGTTACATATGTATCTTCAGGTACATCATGCAGGAGTCCAGCTGCTATCGTTTTTGAACCAAGTCCGATTTTCGCCAGGGTAAGTGCTGCATGCAAGGGATGCTGGATATAATCATCTTTGCCGGATTTGCGTTTTTGCCCTAAATGGGCTTTCTCGGCAACAGCATAAGCACCGCGGATTAAGGCTTCTTTTTTGAATTCCAAATCAAATTTAACGTTTTTCAAGACATCTTCGATAGTAATATTTTCTTCGATGGACATAATAAAAAAATAAAATGTAAATCTTAAAATTCAAAAAGAAAAATTCATAAAATATTTTAAATCGCAATATTTTTTTTTAACTATAACTATTTTTCAAAATCACATTCCTTATTGGCGCATTTAGCTTTTCCCTTGGCGGCAAAGAGCAGGAGAGAGTTGCACTTGGGACAATACTCGCCAGTTGGTTTGTTCCAGATGGAAAAATCACAAGCGGGGTAAGTATTGCAACCATAGAAGAGGCGACCTTTTTTGGATTTGCGTTCTACGATATCGCCTGTTTTGCATTTAGGGCACTTGATTCCGGTTTTATTTTCAATTCGTTTGATATTTTTGCACTCGGGATAGTTGGAACAACCTAAAAATACGCCAAATTTACCCCGCTTAACTGCCATCTTTGCGCCACATTTTTCACAGATTTCTTCTGAAAATTCTTCCGCGATCTTTTTTTCCGCTCCGGTTTTTTCCGTATAACGGCAGTTAGGATAGTTGGAGCAAGCGATGAATTTTCCAAAGCGGCCAAATTTCATAATCAAATTTCCTCCGCAATCTGGGCAACTTTTATCTAGTTTTTCTTGGAACTCTTCTTTTTTAACATCTTTTGTTTTGATTTTAAGATTGGCGTGGAAAGGTTCATAGAAATCTCTGATTACCGGTACCCATTTTTTTGTGCCCTCAGCAATTTCGTCAAAATCCTTTTCCAGTGTGGCAGTGAATGCCATGTTGACGATTTGGGGAAAATGAGCAACCAGAATGTCGCTGACAAGCGTACCGATTTCTTCCGGAAAGAGGCGCTTCTCTTCATTTTTATCAACATACTTTCTTTCAATGATAGTGGAAATGGTTGGAGCGTAGGTTGAAGGACGACCAATCCCGTTTTCTTCCAAAACCTTTACAAGCGTGGCTTCGTTGTAGCGCGGAGGTTGAGTAGTTGTCTTGCCTTCAGAATTGGCAGAGACTAGTTCTAGCGCGTCACCGATTTCCATTGGAGGAAGTAATGCGTCGGTCGCGGCGGATTTTTTATCGGCATAAACTTTCAGGTAGCCTTCAAAAGTCAAAGTGGATCCGCTGGCGTTGAGTGCATAAATATTTTTGCTGGCTTTGCTGGTAGCGGAAATGTCGGCCTTTATGGAATTGAAAATGGCACACTCCATTTGCGAGGCAATCATGCGATTCCAAATTAATTTGTATAATTTATACTGTCCCAGTTCCAGTTTGTCTTTTAAATCGCTCGGAGTTTTATCCGGATAGGCCGGCCTGATTGCCTCATGGGCTTCTTGGGCACCTTTGGATTTATTCTTGAAATAGCGCGGACTTGGAAGGGCAAAGCTTTTGCCAAATAATTTTTGGATGGTTTTTTGTGCAGAGATGAGGGATTCAAGAGAAAGATTAAGACTGTCCGTTCTCATATATGTGATGTAGCCTTGCTCGTAGAGTTTTTGCGCCAGAGTCATGGTTTGTTTGGAGCTATAGCCCAAACTGCTAATAGCTGACTGTTGCAAGGTTGAGGTGGTGAATGGTGGTGGCGGAGTTTTGGTGGTTTCTCTTTTGGAAATATTTTCCACCTTATATTGGCATTTTTCTAAATCAGTGATTATATCCAAGGCCTCTTTTTCTTTTTTGAGAATCGTTTTCTTGATTTTATAATCGCCGGCAAAGAGTTTCAGCGTTGTGACTGCGTCGATTTTTTCATCGTTCTTTTTGACAAGTTCAGCGGGAAATTCTGATTCTTCCCCCCCCGCTTTTGTTTTTAGAACTAAATTGATTTTCCAATAATTTTCCGCCTTGAATTTCTTGATTTCTTTTTCTCGCTCAACGATAATGCGCAGTGCCATTGATTGAACGCGTCCAGCTGAAAGGCCTCTTCGGATTTTTTTCCAAAGAAATGGTGAAAGTTCGTAGCCAACCAAGCGATCAAGGATGCGTCTGGCTTGTTGGGCATCGACCAAATTTAAATCTAGTTCACGCGGGGTGGCAAGCGCTTTTTCAATGGCCATTTTGGTAATTTCATGAAAAACAATACGAGAAATTTTTTCACCCTTGAAGTGTTTGTCTAATTCTAATGCTGTGGCCAGATGCCATGAAATAGCCTCTCCTTCGCGGTCTTCGTCAGTTGCAAGAATGACGCCATCCGCTTTTTTGGCCAGTTTTTTGAGTTCATCGACACGATCAGCTACTTTATTTGGGATGACATATTGCGGGGCAAAATCATGCTCAATATCAATGCCCATTTCTTTCTGGGGCAAATCACGAATATGGCCATAGCTTGACCTTACCAGATAACTTTTGTCGAGGAATTTGGTAATAGTCTTGGCTTTAGTAGGGGACTCAACAATAATCAATTTCATATGTTATTCATTTCGCGAATCCCGCATTGGCGGGAACATGCGAATTGGCGTTTTAAAATTCACATTCGATAAATTAACGTCCATTGTTTACTATAAACCAAAATCAAATTTTCTCCAAGTTTTACAGTAAGATATAATTCTGCCCCCCAAGATTTTTAACCCAGCCTTTGATTTCCATCATAGTCAGCGTCGAGGAGATTTTAGCGACCGTTATGTTGGCGCTTTTGGCTATATTATCAATGTGTAACGGGATGTCGGAGAGAATTTTGAGAAGAAGTTCTTCTTCTGCATTTCCCGGTAATTTAAGTATTGCTTGCTTAGCTTCCAAGTTTTGGAAAAGATTAAGTTCTTCCAAGATATCTTGCACGCAAGTAACTATTTTAGCACCCGATTTAATGAGGTTATTGGTGCCGATGGAAGTGGGAGAAAAAATTGAGCCAGGAATAGCAAAAACTTCACGATTACTTTCCAGAGACATTTTGGCGGTAATGAGTGTGCCACTTTTTTCACCCGCTTCAATGACTAGCGTGCCAAGAGAGAGACCGGCGATAATTCTGTTTCTAGCGGGAAATGTTGTGGCGCTGGCAGATGTTTCCGGTGGATAGTCGCTCATAATCAATCCATTGCTTGCAATAATTTCTTGAGCAAGATTGTAATTAGCGCGCGGATAGATGCTTTTGTTATCAATGCCACCGCCCAAAACGGCGATGGTCTTTCCCCTGGCTTCCAATGCTCCTCTGTGAGAGATTGCGTCAATACCTAGGGCGAGTCCGCTAATAATAACAAATCCCGCCTTGGCTAAATCGCGAGCGAAGACGTTTGCAAGTTGCTCGCCATAGTTGGAAAATTTTCGCGAGCCAACAATGGCAATGGCGGGAATCTCATTAAAAACTAATTTTCCACGCGTGTAGATGAGATAGGGTGGGTTGTGAATTTCTTTGAGTAGTCTGGGATAGGCCGGACTGGTAAAAGCAATCACGTCGATGCCAGCTTTTTCTATTTTTTCCCACTCAAGATTTGGATTGATATTTTGTCTTTCGAAAAAAATTTTTTCCGGCAACTTATCTACGCTTAAAACTTTCCGGAGAGTTGCAAGGTCGGCTTTCCAGGCATTTTCAGCTGTACCAAAGGTTGTAAGTAGCGTTTTTAGCTTTTGTGGGCCAATGCCATCTATTTTGTTTAATGCATGGAGGTATTTCATTACCTAAGATTAGCATAGAGGCTTTCAGCTTGACAAATTTATCGAATATGTGCTAGTATTTTTGGAAGTCAAAAATAACTTAATTTAAGCGATAAAACGATGAATGCGGATACAATTTTGAAGAATAAGCCAAAGGAAATAGGAGGAAACTCTTTTTTTAGTATAGCTGAAAAAATTCTTGCTCAATTGCCGCAGAGGGGGCGAGAAATCCTCAAAAAACGCTATGGTCTTATTGGTGATTTCTCCGTGCAAACACTGGAAAAGATTGGTTCAGACTACAACATCACCAGAGAAAGAGTGCGTCAGATAATCTCTGATGCCAAAAAAAGCATTGGTAAAAAATGCGAAGAAGCTGATTTTCAAGAAGTTGAAAGCGGACTGTTTTTTGCAGTTGAGAAAAAATATGGTATAGTTAGTGAGGAAGATGTTTTGAAAGAATTGAATTTGCGCGGATTGCGCCAAGAAGAAAATGCGGTGCGGTTTCTGGTTGATTGTTCTCGAAAAATAACGGTGGTTTTGGAAAAAAATCGGATTGAAAAATCATGGATAACTTCTCCGGCTATTTTGGAGAAAATAGCGAAAATATCAAAAGCCACTCAGGAGCTTTTGGAGAAGGACAGAAAATTGCTGACTGATGATGAGATCTCGCAAGAGTTAATGTCTCGGTTTGGTGGATTTTCGAAAAAAGAAATTTTGAGTTACCTGAGTGTTCTTTTTGGAGTCAAGAAGAATAAATTCGGAAAATGGGGCATGCGGCATTGGCCGGAAATCAGCCCAAAAGGCAGCCGCGAAAAGATTTATTTGATTTTGAAAGAAGAGAAAAAGCCTTTGCATTTTACCGGAATCGCGACATTGATTGAAAAGCATAAGTTGGGAACAAAAAAGGTGCACCCACAAACAATTCATAATGAGCTGATTAAAGACGAGAGATTTGTGCTTATCGGGCGAGGAATCTATGCCCTTAGCGAGTGGGGTTATTCCGGCGGCGCAGTCAAGGATGTTCTCAAGACTATTTTGGAAAAAAGTGATACTCCGATGGACAGAGAGGAAATTATCAAGAAAGTTTTTCAGGTAAGAAAAGTAAAGCGGACTACGATCATGATTAATCTGAATAGTAAGAGTTTTGAAAAGGTGGGTAATGGATATCGATTGAAAAAATGAAATAGCGTTTCAATGGAGGAAATTGCCAAGTAATTTTGTATATTTTCTAAAATAAAAATCATAATGGACGGCTCTGTTTCTATTTTTGATATTTTAAATAATTTTTGGAGTGTCTTTGTATCTTATTGGTGGGTGATCCTGCCCGTTCCCTTTTGGTATATTTTTAAGATTATTTGGTTTGATTATGTAGCTTTCTATGCGGTTGATTGCTGGAACTCACGGTATAAATGGGCGATTCTCGAAGTGATTCCTCCGCGCGACTTGGAAAGAGGCCCAAAACCAATGGAGATTTTCTATACCGGGCTCTCCGGCGTTATGACGACGCATAATACTTTTGACGTTTGGCTCAAAGGTGCATTTCGGCAAGATAGTTTTAGTTTAGAATTGATTAGTGAGGAGGGTCGGGTGCATTATTACATTCGTACTTTGAAGGGTCGGCGCAATTTAGTTGAAGCGCAGATTTACGCTCAATATCCCGAAGCGCAAATCATAGAGGTAGAGGATTACTATACTAAATTTCCCAAAACCATTCCTAATCGAAATTGGGATCTTTGGGGAACGGATTTTGTTTTTGTGAAGCCCGATCCCTATTATCCGCTCAGGACTTATGATCAATTCGAAGAAGATATAACCGGTGAGATGATTGATCCAATGGCTGCTCTTGTGGAAACAATGGGAGCATTGGGACCGGGACAGCATTTTTGGCTGCAATTTGTGATTGTGCCTGTGCAGGAGCCGGAATCAATAAAAGGTGGAAAAGCTTTGGCTGATAGCCTCAAGGGTCGGGCGGTAGCGCCAACCGGTGGAAGGCTTTGGTTTGATATTGTGGACGTTTTGTCTAATCTTATTGCCGGGTTGTTCGGTCCGCCGGAATTCAAAGAGCTGGCAAAGAAAAAAGAGGAACAGCCGCTTGATACGCGCCTTTCTCCGATGGAGCGGGATGTTTTGAAGGCGGTTGAGGAAAATTTGGGCAGAAATTTTTTCAAAACCAAATTGCGCATGATTTATTTGGGTCGTCGAGAGGGTTTCGATAAGAGTCATGTGAGTGCTGTTACGGGTGCCATCAAGCAGTTTAATGATTTAAACATGAATCAAGTTAAGCCGGAAGATATTAGTAAGACCTATGGGCAAATCTTTTTCATCGATCGAATTGTCAATTTACGCAAAAGAAAAATCTATGATCGCTATCGTAGAAGAAATATGGATGGAGCTAATCTCATGCTTTCCACGAAAGAATTGGCGACAATGTTTCATTTTCCCGATCTGTCTGTAAAATCGCATGCCATTACCCAAACCACTTCCAAGTTGGGAGTCGCTCCGTCTAATTTGCCCACTGATTAATTAAATACAAATATCCACCATAATGTCTAATATAAATTTTTTTGCCAAAACCAATTTTCGCAATCAAGAAAGAGTCTTTGGAATCAAAGAGGATGATCGCCGTCGTCACATGTATATCATTGGAAAGACGGGCATGGGAAAATCTAATTTGCTGGAGAATATGGCAATTCAGGATATTCGTAATGGCAAAGGAGTTTGCGTGGTTGATCCTCATGGTGAATTTGCGGAAAAAATGCTCAAAGCTATTCCACCCCATCGTATTAATGATGTGGTTTATTTCAATCCATCGGACATTGAATTTCCGGTGGCTTTTAATATTTTAGAAGCGGTTGATGATGACAAAAAAAATCTAGTGGCATCCGGTATGATGGGCGTTTTCAAAAAAATCTGGCCGGATGTTTGGAGTCCGCGTATGGAATATATCTTGAACAATGCTATTTTGGCGCTTTTAGACTATCCTGGATCAACGATGTTGGGGGTTAATCGTATGATGAGTGATAAGGATTATCGTAAGAGAATTTACACTAAAATTAAGGATCCTGTAGTGAAAGCTTTTTGGATTAACGAGTTTGATAAATGGGAAGATAAGTTTAGAAAGGAAGCGGTGGCGGCGATTCAAAACAAAGTTGGTCAATTTTTATCCTACACTCTGGTGCGTCATATTATCGGCCAGCCAAAATCTACGATTGATATGCGTGAGATTATGGATAGCCAAAAGATTTTGATTGTAAATTTGTCCAAGGGGCGAATTGGAGAAGATGCCATGCGTCTGCTTGGCGGTATGATTATCACCAAGATTCAGCTGGCGGCGATGAGTCGGGTGGATATTCCGGAAGATGATCGTAAGGATTTTTATCTCTACGTTGATGAATTCCAAAACTTTGCAACAGAATCTTTTGCAAATATTCTTTCTGAAGCTAGGAAATATCGCTTAGCTTTGATTCTAGCGCATCAGTATATCAATCAATTGGTTTTCGATGGGAATGCCACAGTGAAGGACGCAATTTTCGGCAATGTTGGAACACTTGTTTCATTCCGTGTTGGCGCAGAAGACGCCGAACACTTAGAAAAAGAGTTTGACCCAATATTTCTCATGAACGATATTGTCAACCTGTCAAAATATGATATTTATCTTAAACTGATGATTGATGGTATTGCCGGGGATGCTTTCTCCGCTCGAACACTTCCGCCGGCTGATATTTCCGATACAATTTCCGCTGAACAAAAAGTAATCGCAGTTTCGCGTGAACGTTATGGAAAATCTCGGACTGAAGTGGCGGAAAAGATTGCACGTTGGAGCGGGATGGATGTAGGGATTGGATTTGATGAGTTTGCTTCTGCGAACGATCAGAAGGAAGATAGCATAGTACGAATTGAAAATAAACTGCCCAAATTGGAAAATAATGATAGTTCCGGTCAAGCAGTAATGACAGAAAGAAATGTTCTGACGGTTGAAAATAAATCAAAAGAAAATCAACCGGCAGCCAGGGTGTTTTCTGGTGGCGAACAAAAAAGCGCTGAGCTTCCCGGTGAAGGTCCGAAACAATCACCGGAGTTGTTCGAGGCATTTTGTTTTACTTGTGATGAAAAGATAACCGTGCCGTTTAAGCCTGATCCAAACCGAAAAACTTTTTGCAAAGAATGTTTGCGCGACTATCAGCGGGCGCGAGCGAAAACGCAACTTGACCAAGAGAATAAAAACAATGATAATATTAATACAGGGATTTACGCCAGGTCAAGTTTGTTGGCTCGGGCGAGGGTTGAAAATTCTCAATCAGCCGGACTTATTTCCAGTGGCAAGGTGATTAGTCTTTCCCAGATACCTAATATCGCACCTAAGAAATTCAAAGCCCCAAGAAAAAATTTAAACATCAATACGGAGGAAATTAGAAATTTAATTAATAAAAGCAAATATAATGGGTGAGCTCAGTACTCAGAAATTTATAGCAATATTATTTTTTTTGATCGTGGGCTTTTTAGTTGTTTTTTCAACTCTTTCAACGGGGGATAATGTTATTAAAAATACAAAGCAATCGAAAATCTATAATTCAGAAAAAATGGCGAGAGATGAGATGCAACGAAAACAGCCATGAAACAAGGCAAGGTCTTAGTTGGATTATCCGGAGGCGTAGATTCTTCGGTTTCTTGCGCGCTCTTGAAAAACAGTGGCTACGTTGTCAGCGCAGCCTTTTTGCGTTTTTGGGAAGTTGACGGAAGAAGTTACAGGGCTTTGGCGGATGCGAAGGCGATATGTAATTTCTTGAAAATTCCGCTTGAGATTGTCGATGCGCGAGCAGAATTCAAAAAAAACGTGCTTGAATATTTTTTGGATGAATATGCCAGAGGAAGAACTCCTAATCCTTGCATTTTTTGCAATGAAAGAATGAAGTTTGGACTACTCTTGGAAACGGCCAAAAAAATGGGAATTGAAATGGTGGCGACGGGACACTATGCCCGGCAAAGCCGGGAATTTATAGATCCAAATTTTCAATTTCAAAAAAAATACACCATACTGACAGACAAAGATGATGTAGAAAATAAAGTAAATTATAAGCTGCTAGAAGCGAAGGATGGAAGCAAAGACCAGAGTTATTTTTTATATCGCTTGAAACAAGAACAATTAGCGCGGATTATTTTTCCACTTGGCGAATATGAAAAAACTGAAGTGCGGAAAATGGCGGAAAAATTTAGGTTGCCTGTTTTTGACAAAAGTGATTCTCAGGATGTTTGTTTTATGGCGAATAATGGTTTGGAAGAATTTTTGAAAGGAAAAATAGAGCTAAAAAGGGGGAAGATTGTTGATACGGAAGGAAAAATATTGGGGGAGCACAGAGGGCTTCCGCTCTACACGATTGGACAAAGAAGGGGGATTGAAATCGGCGGAACCGGTCCGCATTTTGTTGTTTCCAAAGATATGGCAAGGAATGTTTTGGTAGTAACGAATAGGCTGAATTATCCAGGTGTTGCGCAGAAAAAAATAGAACTCTCGGATGTTTCTTGGGTGGGCGGTATCGCGCCAAAATTGCCACTAGCGGTTTTGGCGAGAACGCGCTATCATAACCCACTTGTTTGTGCTATAATCAAAAATAGTGATGGTCAAGGAGCTTGTTTGGTGGAATTTGATGTTCCGCAAAAAGCAGTTTCTCCCGGGCAGTCAGTTGTTTTTTACAGCAAGTATGGAGAAATTTTAGGCGGTGGGGTAATTGAATAATTTTTTCAAAACAAATAGAGACAAATAACCCGCCCGACATTTAGGTCGTAAAAATTAAAAAATCGAAATTTATGTATATGGGAAATTTTTCCAGAAATAGCAGTAATGAAGATGAAAAAAGCGTTGACGTTGCTGCCAGGGAAAGCCAGAAGCGACGAATTCAAATGGAGCTTTTAATTTTGGATTCCGACAAGCGTAAGCTGGCTAATGAAAAAACCGTCTTGGACGCGGAGATTCGAAAGTTGAGGCAAGACAGCGAGCGGATTACGCTAATTCTCAACAGCAAAAAAAGCCGCTATGATGTTGTCGAAAGGGAATTTTTGGAAAAAGAAGAAGAGCTTAAACGTCTTAAAAAGAAACTAAACTCGCTTTAATTATTAAATATTTACGGGCTCTGAGCGCCCGTTGAAAAAATATGCTTGAGACAAAATTACAAGAAACTGCTTTTGGCATTTTGAGAGATAAAATCACGGATGAAGAGGAAAAAAATAGAATTTCTAAAGCATTGCATGAGCTCGAAGAAAATCTTGATAGTAAAATTGCGGGAATTTTGCATGAGCTAAGGTGGCGTTTGGATAGCGGTGAGCTTAGTAGTAAATTTAGTTCTTCTGACAGGGATAGTATTATAAAAAAAGTTGGAGAAAATATTAAGCGGTCTGAATATACGGGAGTCTAGCGTTTGTAATTATAAATACTAAGTCACTGTGGTAAAATAATTTGCGCAGTGCCTAAAAATGAAAAATATGCCAAATGAAAACAGCTACTCCGAAGAAATAATCGGGAGTCTTGTCGCAATCAACAAATCTATCGAGGATTTGAATCAAAAGATAGAATTGCAAAATGAAAGAATCGCACAGCTGGAAAAAAATAGTCAGGCGTCACCGGTTGCTTCTGCGCCTACATATACTTCACCACCGTCACCGCCACCACTAACTCCTCAGGCAGTAAGTGCGAACTATTACGGCATTAAACCTTCTCAGCCGCAATCAATTTCTCAATCAGCGCCAATTCAAAATCAGGCAGTCTCAAAAGAGTCTAACTTTGAAGAAAATATCGGTGGTACTTGGTTTGCGCGAATTGGGATGATGGCGCTCGTGCTTGGTGTTTCTTTTTTTCTCAAATACGCGTTTGATAATGACTGGATCGGCCCGATAGGAAGGGTGATGAGTGGGATTGTGGTTGGAATTGCACTTCTGGGCTTAGGCGAAAAGT
>DAIEIZ010000048.1 GCA_027351145.1 Candidatus Moraniibacteriota bacterium
AATGAAACGATGGAAATGGCTATTCAAGCGGCCATGACGGGACATCTTGTTCTTTCTACGCTCCACACTAATAGTGCTGCAGGAACATTGCCGCGACTTTTGGACATGGGTGCCGAGCCTTTTTTGGTTGCCTCAACCGCGAATGTGATTATCGCGCAGCGTTTAGTGCGAAAAGTTTGTCATGATTGCTCTGTTGAATATAAGCTGAATGAAAAAGAAATGGTGGCGCTATCAGGCAATTATGACATGGAAAAAATATTGGAAGTTATTAAAAAGAGCGATATATTGGGTGGAGGTCTTAAAGCAAAAGATAAATGGGGGGATATAAAATTACGCAAAGCCAAAGGTTGCGAGCAGTGCATAAATGGCTATAAAGGTAGAAACGGTATCTATGAAGTTCTGGAGATAGATGAAGATATTCGAAAGATGATTTCGCAGCGTGCATCTTCTTATGATATTGAAACTAAGGCGCGCGAGAAGGGGATGCTTACTATGGTCGAAGATGGGTTTGCGAAATGTATTCAAGGCATGACGACCGTAGAGGAAATATTAAGAGTAACAAAAGAATAGATTTATGAAAGTTTTTTATAGCGCAAAAAATTATTCTGGTGAAACTAAGGCGGAAGAGATAGACGTGGAAAATGAAAGAGAGCTGGCCAGCCAACTTCGTGTTGATGGCTATATTTTAACTTCATTCAAAGAGCTATCGGAGGAGAAAAAAAACAATACCAGCGTGAAGTTTATGGATCGTTTTTTTAGTATTTCTCTAAAAGATAAGTTGATGTTCACTCGGAATTTGAGCGTGATGATTTCTTCTGGCTTGCCGATTTCCAAGTCCGTCTATAATATCTCGCTGCAAACGAAGAATAAAAAATTTCAACAGATTTTGAATAATATTTTCGATGACATTCAGGCGGGAACAACTTTTGCAGATGGTCTGGCGCACTACCCGAATGTTTTTGGCGATCTTTTCGTCAATATGGTCAGAGTAGGTGAATCAAGCGGTAATTTGGAGGAAATTCTTGAGATTTTATCCATTCAATTGGAAAAAGAGCATGATCTAACAAGTAAAATCAAGGGCGCAATGACCTATCCAGCAGTGATTATTGTTGCGATGATTGGCATTGCGGTTTTGATGTTAACCTATATTTTGCCAAAAATGATGGGTGTTTTTGCTGATATGAAAGTTGATTTGCCCGCATCAACGCAGTTCATTATTGAGATGAGCAACATGCTGCGGGCGCACTATATTGCCGTAGCGGTTGGACTTGTTTTTTTCATAATGGCAATTAGGTTTTTATTAACAACGGAAAGTGGAAAAAGAATATTGGGATTTATCTTAATCAATATTCCTGTTATTAAAAATATGGTAATTAAGGTAAATTGCGCGAGATTTGCAAGAATTTACAGCTCACTTCTCCGCAGCGGGGTGCCGGTCGTGCAAGCGCTGACAATTATTTCCAATACTCTCACTAACTATTATTATAAAAAGGCTGCAAAAGATGGAATTGAAGATGTTCAAAAAGGAGTTAGCCTTAGCACTGTGATTGGAAAAAATCCCAAAGTATTTCCAGTTCTTATGGCACAAATGGCGCAAGTTGGAGAGGAGACTGGAAAAACAGAAGTCGTTCTTTTAAAATTAGCTGAATTCTATGAGGATGAGGTAGATCAAATTTCTAAAAACATGTCCTCCATTATCGAGCCGGTCCTTATGATTTTTATTGGCGGAGCGGTTGGATTCTTTGCTATTTCAATGCTTCAACCAATGTATAGCCTAATGGATAATATTAAATAGTTTCAAGCTGTGATCAAGATGATTTTTTGACAGGTTATGATTTTTTATTGATCCATGGCTCATGATAATGGCATGCCAAATCAAAAACAAAAAAACAAAAATCGGGGATTTTTGCTCATTGAGGGATTGACAGTGCTTTTTATTTTTTCTTTAGTTACGGTGACTTTTTATTCAGTATTTACGGTGGGTATTCGTTATATCCAGGATGCAAAGAATCGCCTGGGTGCTCTTGCTGTTGCGAATGAGAAAATTGAAATTATACGTAATCTTCAATATGACAGTATCGGCACTGACCATGGGACAATCAATGGCAATATTCCGCAAGATCAGGATGTTTTGGAGAATGCCAGGCCGTATCACGTGCATACTGACGTGTCCTATGTTGACGATCCTTTTGACGGCTTAGGCTATGCTGACACGGCTTGGTTTGAGGACTATAAGGAAGTGACAATTACCGTGTCTTGGAGTGATGGCAGTGGCAATGAAAATGTTTCATTGATTTCACGATTTGTTCCGCCGGGAAAAGAGGTGCCTCACATTGGAGATGGAATTCTTTCGATAAATGTTTTTAGCGATCAGCCGGGTGGTGTTGGAATCCCTAATTCTAAAGTTGCCATATATAATCCAGTTACCGGTCTTGATACGTATAGCACTACTGATAGTGCTGGTAATGTAACTTTTATGGGCAGTCGTGTAGCTAATTCAATTCAAAAATATCAGATTACGGTCACAAAGGCCGGCTATGAGACGGTCACTACGATGCCACCTTATCCGATCAGCGCCTATGAACCGGTGGATGTTCATGCCTCAGTGGTGACTGGATCGATGAATGTTAAAAATATAGTGCAAAATGAGTTGGCTAATATTAAAATTTCCACAACTGATCATCTTGATGCGCCAATTGCCGGAGTTACTTTTCATCTTTCCGGTGGAAGAAAATTAGGCACCGATACGACAGTTTTGCCAGCTGTTCCTATCTATAATTTTAGCCAGGATAGTGCGACTGATGCTGCCGGGGAGAAATTATTCAATGCGCTTAGTCCTGGAGGGTATGATTTTTCATTAACTGGCTCAGCGTTAAGTGGCTATGAAATAATAAGCATTAGCCCGGTTACGCCATTTTCTTTGCTATCATCAGTTGGCACATTGGATGTTAAATTGAAGTTGGCGGATAAGGCAGTTTCCTCTCTTTTGCTAACTGTGCTTGATGATAGTAATGACGTTCCTGTTTCCGGGGCTAAAGTGATATTAACCAATACATCTTTGAATTATGAAAAAGAAATAGATACCGCAAGTGATGGAAAGGTTTTTTTTCCTGATTCTTCCGATCCGTTTTTACCGCAAACATATCATGTCAAAATTACAGCTGATGGATATCTCGATAATGAATCTGATATTACAATCAATGCCAATGAATTAAAAATAGAAACTAAAAAATTAACTGCTTCCTAGATGACTCTTAAGGCTAAAATATTTAAAAATCGGAAAAGTATGCTATCCATCTGTGATGACACTTTGGGTGAAGTTTCTGGGAAGAGAGGGCTTACCCTGATTGAAACGGTTGTGGCGATTGCTATTTTTGCTGTTGGCATGGAGGGATTTACGTTGCTTTTTTTGCATACTTGGCAAAATAATTCCTATACACTGGAAATGGGGCAATCATCGATGGCTGTCTCTCAAGGAGTAAGCACTATCGCTAACTACTTGAGGAGCACCCGGCAATCAGATAATGGTTCATACCCGATTGTTTCGGCTGACGATAACGATTTGGTTGTTTATGCCGACTATGATCGTGATGGGGTAACGGAGCGATTGCATATCTACAAAAGCGGTCAAAATATTTTGATGGGAGTGGCAATTCCTACGACGACGATGCCTAAAACTTATCCTAGCGCAGATCAGGAAATAAAGACTATTGCTGTTCGAATCGTCAACACTGACGCAGAGCCGATTTTCTCTTATTATGATAAAAATTATGCTGGTTCACCAACTCAGCTTCCACTCAATACTCCGGCTAGTGTTGCGGATATTCGTCTTTTAAAAATTCATCTTAAAATAAACATTGATCCTAATCGTGCGCCAGATAATATCGAGATGCAAACATTCGTTGAAATGCGTAATTTAAATGATTATGATCGGATTCATTAGTCTTATGATACAAATATGAAAAATGCAATAGCTAAAAATAAAATTACATATAAAAATCAACGCGGTTCTGTTTTAGCCTATGCGCTTGTGATTATGTCGGTTGTCATGATTATTTTAGTCTCAATGCTTGGCTATATTTCATCCCAGCTTAAATTTAGTTTTAATCGTGTTGAAAAAGAGAGTGCCTTTCAGGCTGCGGAGGCGGGGATTTATTATTATCGGTGGTACCTTGCCCATGAAACTTCAGGGATGACTGCTTTGGAAATAAATAATTTTTTACAAACCGGAGGTCCGATGGGCTTTTCTCCTTCTTCTGTGGAATATAACAATATAGGAAAATATCAGATCGTTGTTACTCCTCCAACTTCCGGTTCGACAATAATTAATGTGGAATCGACTGGCTGGTCGGATAAGGTGCCGGACATGAAGAGAACTATCAAAGCACGGTTCAGGCGACCGTCTTGGAGCGAGTATATATTCTTATCCAATAGTTTTATGAATTTTGGAGATCAGGCTGTTGTATATGGCAAAGTACATTCCAATGGCGGAATTCGTTTTGATGGAATAGCTCATAATACTGTCAGTTCTCTTCTTTCGTCGTTTAATGACCCGACATATGGCGGAAGCAAATTGCAATTTGGCGTGCATACAACAACCAATCCGGCTGATCCGACCGCTCCTGCGGATGCTTCCAGCGCCATTGCTCCTGATAGGCCGGATGTCTTTATGGGCGGGAGGACATTTCCTGTTCCCGAGGTCAGTTTTACGGGTGTGACAACGGATTTAGCCAATATGCGAACTAAAGCGCAAGCTGGACAGGGAAAATATTTTGATGCGACTGGATCGGGCAGAAGAATAAATTTTAAATCAGACGGGACCTATGATATTTGCACTGTCAATTCATATAATAGCAACACAAAAGCGATTAGCAATTACCTGGGAGTAATTACTGGAGCTACGGGGACTTACAGCGGGACTAATGGAACTAGCTGTATAGTTTCATTGTGTTGTTCGGGAAGTTCATGTCCGTATATCCAGTCAAACAAAACCAGCAAAGGAAGATGTGTTAGTCTGTCTAACTACAATATTATTGATAACGGAGTGATTTTTGTGGAAAATACCACTTGGGTTGAAGGATCAATTAATAATAAAAGAGTAACTGTTGTTGCTGCCAATCTTTCTGGCTCAGGTGGTCAAAAGGATATTTATATTGGAATTAGTAATAATAATCTGCGCTATGCATCCTATGATTGCAGTAATATGCTTGGACTTGTGGCACAAAAAGATGTTTTAGTTCTCAATGATTGCCCATCAAGTTTTATTGTCGATGCGGCACTTCTGGCGCAGGGCGGAATGGTGGGGATTAACGACAACAGTTTTAGCGGAAAAACTTTGTTGACATTCAATGGCGCGATTGCCTCTTACCTGCAACCATATTTTCAACATGGAAATAGCGGTTTCGCAGATCGTATTTATAATTTTGACAATAATTTACTTTATTGTCCGCCACCATATTTTCCAACCGGCACTGATTATGCAATTGATCTTTGGGAGGAGATGTGAAAATAAAAAAGTATGCTATAATTAAATTATGAATTTTTTGAAAAAAAACATATTCACATTTGAAGACTCGTATTTCGGTATTGATTTGGGAGATCTTTTCGTTAAAGTCTTGCAATTGGAAAAAAGGGGGTCCGATGATTCTGTGCGATCTTTTTCCATCACTCCTGTTCCTGACGGTTGCATCGAGGATGGCCGCATAATTGATAAAAACAAAGTGACGCAGGTTATTAAAACCGCGGTCGCCACAGCTCGACCCAAAAAAATAAACACAAAAAAAGTTATCTGTTCACTGCCGGAGTCAAAGGTTTTCTTGCGAGTGCTCTCTATTCCCAAGATGGAAAAAGCAGAGATTGGCGAGGCAATAAAGTGGGAAATAGAGGCTAGTATTCCTTTATCTGTCGATCAAGTCTATTATGATTGGCAATTGATTGGTGAGGTTGGCGACAAGCAAAGCATCTTAACTGTTGCTGTTTCGAGGGATATTGTTGATGACATCTTGGAAGTTCTTGAAAGTGCCGGCTTGGAAGTGCACAGTCTTGAAGCTGAGTCGATGGCGATGGCTAGAAGTCTCATTGATGAGTCGGATGAAAAATGCGGAGTATCTTTGATTGTTGATTTGGGTTCGAAAAGAACAAATTTCGTTATATCCGAAGGAAGCTTGCCATTTTTCACCTCCAGCATCCCTTTTTCTTCCAATGGTGTTACAGATGTAATTGCTAAGACATTGGGAGTTGACAAGGAAGAGGCGGAAAAGATAAAGATTTCAGAAGGTGTGGGCTGTTGTCACGAAGACGATTTTGTTTTTAATTCCATTCGTTCCTATCTCGAAGGACTCTCGGTAGAAATAGAAAAAACCGTTGATTTCTATCAAAATATAAGTAGTAATTCTGGCAAAGTTGAAAGAATTATTATTTGCGGAGGGGCAAATTTAAAGGGTTTGGTTCCATACCTTGCGAAAAGATTGAAAAATAAAATTTTCGTTGGCGATCCCTGGATAAACTTGGATTTTGGTGAACGACTGCCAATAATTAGTAAGGAGAAATCTATTCAATTTACAAATGCTATCGGTCTCGCAATGAAAAATAAAAAAGTATGAAAATAGGGATTAATTTGCTTCCGCCAAGCAAAAAAGAAGAAATTATAACGGCAGAAAGATTTCGGTCTGTTTTGGGTTGGGAGGCGATTATTCTTCTTTTGGCAATTCTATTTTTTGGATTCGTTTTTGGTGTTGATTCGTTGCTTAATTTTAATCTTAGAGTAATTTCTGACAATAAAAATAGTGATTCGCGCGCGTCGCAGCAATATGAAACGATAAAGCAATATGAAGATAAGTTTTCTGGAATAAATTCTGAGATTGCGAAAATTTCCAATATTACCAGCAGTCAAATCTATTGGTCGGCACTGTTTTCAAAATTGGGCGATATAATTCCAGATAACGTGGAACTTAGCGGAATATCTACGAAAAATTATTCCATATTTTTTGCGGGAAAAGCCAAGACGAGAGAGGATTTGCTTTTATTTCGGGATAACTTAAGCAAGGAGGCGTGTTTTGAAAACATAAATTTGCCTCTCTCTAATCTAGTTTCCAAGGAAGATATTGTTTTTCAGTTGGATCTTGATATAAAAGAAGAATGTATTAAAAACAAATGAAAAATTTTTGGAAAAAACATAAAATTTTTGTAGCAGTTGGCGTTTTCTTGCTGGTTGTTTTGCCGCTGCTGTGCTGGGCTGCTTCATATATGATAAAGAGAATTCAAATTAAGGCAGAACTCATCCAAGAACGAATAGTTGACAATGATTTAGAGAAGTCAAAAATAGACAAGATACCAAAAATGGATGAGGTGAACGCTGAGTTTGAGAAGAATAAAAATGCAACCGGTGTAATACTTAATTCTAATAATAAAGTTGACTTTATAAAATATATTGAGTCTTTGGCGGCAGATACGAATAACGAGATAGAAATTAAGGTTTTAAATGATAATCCAAATGTTTCCGTGGCTAATAATACAACCAAGGCAAAAGTTAAAAAAAATACTGCAGATGACGGGGAAAAAAACATTGAGGAACAGTTGCCGTACAAGCAATATGTTTCAATGGAGGTTGATCTGACAGGGGACTATGGTGATTTTTTGAATTTTGTACATAAATTGGAAAATAATAAATATTACGTAAATATCCTTTCTTTCAATCTGCAAAAGGAGCTTGTCAACAAGGATAACTCGCTAAAAAAACAAAACTCTGCTTCAAACGGCATATTTCTTTCTCCGCCTGGCCAAGCAGTTGATGCGGGATCTGGAAATGACGGAGTGTTGATGCTGAAGAGTTCCCTGAATATAATCGTCTATATTGAATAAATGTTAAATCTGAAAAATATAAAAAAAGATATCATATCCGGAAGCTTTCTTAGGAGAATGGGAGTGTTTCTTGGTGGTAATGTTAAATTGTTCATTTTTGCTGCTTTTTTTTTACTATCCGGCTATTGCATTTATCTTTGGTACGCTTATGTCTATAATTATCAATGGAGTGAAAGTAAGAAAATGGAATACTTAGCAACGAAGGATAAGGAAGTAACATTTAATCGTAAAAGGTTTCAAGATATTGTCGATCAGGAACAAAAAAAGACGCAAGAATATGAGAAGGAGATAGATATGAAAAAAGACATTTTTGGCATTAAATAGATTCTATCGCCAATAAAAAAACACAGTCATGGGTGGTTGTGTTTTTTTTGTTTGTGCGCCCTGAGGGACTCGAACCCCCGACCCTCTGGTCCGAAGCCAGATGCTCTAATCCACTGAGCTAAGGGCGCATGCCTCTTAAAATTTCCAAGGGGGTGGCTAAAGGGAATCGGACCCTTGTAGCTGGTACCACAAACCAGTGTTCTACCATTGAACTATAGCCACCACTCTGAAAACTTTAAGTATTTTTTATTATTTATTTAAGAATTAAAAAATTTTAAACTGTCTGCCTGCCGTTAGGGGGAGGTATTTCTGTGCCCTCACCAAGATTCGAACTTGGGACCATCTCCTTAAGAGGGAGCTGCTCTACCAACTGAGCTATAAGGGCAAATTCACGAGAGAGTGCGCCGGGCAGGAATCGAACCTGCGACCAATAGCTTAGAAGGCTACTGCTCTATCCACTGAGCTACCGGCGCAGAATAATTCATTTCAAAATAACTTGTTTATACTAGCAAAAATAATTTGCTCTGGCAAGTAGCAGTCTTTTATGGCGTATGCGCCGCTTTATATGCCTTCCATTCGTGATCAGACCAATTTTTCGGTTTAGTTGTGAGTGTGTCGGAAGTTTGTCCGGGATGAGGGAATTTGGAGGGGGATTCATAGTTGCTATTAAATACATCTGCACGAACCAGATTGTTGTCTTTATCAAAAACTTGTTGGGTAAAAGTGGCCTTCATTGATCCATCAGGATTTTTTTCTGTTATAGTCGGTCCAATAACATTTGTTCTTCGGCCGTCCGATGTGCCATAGAAATCAAAGGTTAGCACTGTTCCTGCTATTTTAACTTGAATGAGAATGTAGCCAGGAGTATTGTTGATAAATTTTAAATCCGGCCTTGGCACATATACCGTGGCGTCCATTCCTTGCGGGTTGTAATAGCTGACCGGATAGGCATGATTAGTTCGGGCTGTTATTTTCAGACCGGAATAGATAGCCGCGCGAAAAGCAGTGGTGGAAACTTGGCAAATGCCACCGCCAAAATCAGGCTCAGTCTTATCTCCCTTAATCACAAGCTCCGGGAAATATCCATGTTCTCCGTCAACTTCGCCCAGGGTTTTTACAAAAGAGAATTCCTCGCCAGGTTTAATGAGGATTCCATCGAATTGTTTGACGGCAACATTAATATTAAGGATTCGATTTTTCGGTGAACCTCTGAAATTGGATTGACCTTCTCCGATTAGCGTGTTAACTCCCATTGTGTCAATAGAGTCGGTAGTGACTATTGGATCAATTTCGGCGTAAGGCAAGTCTAGTTTTGCATCCATGGTTTTATTCTTGAAAGCGGAGATTACCACGTCCAGACTTTTTGCCTCATCAAGCTTGAGGCCTTTTTCACTTAAAGAAAAAAGTGATACTTTTCCATCTACGACTTTAAATCTGGAATCGGAAGCATCTTTGTTTACTTTTTTCGCAATATTGGCGATGGAATTTTTAACCAAGTCAGTGTCTAGTGTTATGGAAATTGTTTTTTTAAATCTGTCTTCTTTGCGGTAACTGAAGGACAGCTTGCAAAGCGAAGATTTTTCGTAGGCGCAGAAATTGCCATTTTCGATTTCTGATTTGTAATTTTCAGCATAGCTAATTGAGGATTTTTCCTTAATCCAGTCGGTGACTTCTATTGCCGGAATCGTGATATTTTGATCTTTCACTCCTAAATTAAAATCAACACCCAGATTGGCACTTAATTCTTGCGGAGTGAAAAAACCTAAATCAACCATTTCCGCAGAGCAGTTTGGTGATAGTAAGAATAGGAAAAATAAAAAAACAGCGAAATGATAGATAACTTTCATATTATTTAGAATACAGTAAATATGAGCCAAAATCAAGTTTGCAAAATGACTCTAAAAATAAAAGCCTCGCGAGAAAGGCGAGGCTTGAGGGGCGCAGAAATGCAAAACAAATTAGAATCCTCGAACTTGAATTTTTTTCGATTTATTGCTATCTGCTTTTGGCATTCGGACAGTTAAAATTCCGTTTTTCATCGAGGCTTCAATTTTGTCAGCTACAACATCAATTGGTAAAATTACTGAACGAGAAAAAGAGCCCCAGTAGCATTCTTGGTAATAGTAATTTTCTTCTATGACTTGCTCGTCATTTTTTCTTTCTCCGCGAATCGTGAGCATATCATTATTTATGCTGACATCAAGATCTTCCGGCTTAACTCCTGCAATAGTGGATTTGATTACAATATCGTTGTCTGTTTGATATACGTCTATAGTTAGTTGGCCTTCATTGTTTTCTAGATCATTTGATTGATTTTCTTCTCTCATCTCCCTGGAAAAACGATTAGGTGTTGAATGGGTAGCGATTTCTCTTTCCATTTCAATTTCTTCATCTTCCCCATACATGCTTACGCTTGGCGAGATGGTACGCTCAGAGATATATGCATCTTCTTCGATTGTTCTTGCTCCAGTTAATCTTTCCAGAAAGGATTTTTTTATTTTGGTCATAAATTTCAAAAAATTAATTTACTTATCTATGTTTAAATTATAGCGGACTATCAGTATTTGGCAAGTTATTTTTTTATGCGCCTAGTTCATGCGCAGAATAAGAAGATTATAGGAAAAATGGATTAAAATATTTAGAACAAGAATTAGGATGCTTAGGGCTATTGGTTTTGAAATATTTTTGCGCAAAAATAGTCCTAGGAGTGCGGCAGTGAAAAGATGCACAAGGAAAACTCCAATGACAGGAAGCAGAACGCTTTTATCATAGGACAATTGCTTGAGTATTATATCTATGCATGCGAAGCCTAAGCCAATGAGGATCGATCCAGAAAGAATTCTTTCTTTTGTTTTTAGTTTGGTAAAATGGTTATAAATGAAGGCATATTTGATTATTTCTTCGGAACTGGCAGCAAAAAAAAGAAAAAACAGCGAGTTTTCCGTTAAAATTAAACCAAAAATCGGCGGACTTAATTCCACAATCAGAGCGCCAATAGCAGCAATGATTCCTTCAAAGAATGGCAACATTTTTTTGGGTTAATTTAACGATTCATAATTAGGTCTTTGCGAATTTATAGAAGAAACAAAATGATTAAAGTTAAGCAACGAATAAATTATTTGTGGATTTATAATAAATTTATGATTTGCAGGATTATATCTTCAAGCTCGCACTAGTTTCCATGTTCTTCCAGTTTTTTTCCAAACTTTTTTTATCCTTTAAATTTTTCCAGCGATAATATCCAGCCGTAGCAATCATGGCGGCGTTATCCATGCTATAGGTTAATTCGGGCACAAGACAGGTGGTATTTTCCAGATTCTCTTTGACGCTTGATTTTAATTTTTCTCGTAGATATTTATTAGCGCTGACGCCGCCAGCTAAAAGAATTGTTCCGGGGGAATATTTTTTAGCGGCGCGGATGGTCTTGGCAATAAGCACATCACTGACCGCCATTTGAAATTCCTGGCACATTTCCGAAATGTATTTTCGATCTTTTAAATTTTTTGGATTTTTCTTGGTGGCGTAGAGCACGGCGGTTTTGATGCCAGAAAAAGAGAAATTTAAATTAGCGGATTTGAGCATTGGTCGAGGGAGTGTGATTTGGAATTTTTTCTCCCCGGTGTAGCTATCAGCTAATTTCGCCACCGCCGGACCACCAGGGTAGCCAAGGTTCAAGATGCGCGCGACTTTGTCAAAAGCTTCGCCAACCGCGTCGTCCACAGTCTCGCCGATAATTTCATAGTGTAGATGTTTTCTCATTAAAACTAATTGCGTGTGACCGCCAGAAACAACAAGGGCTAGGATGGGAAATTTTAGCCTATTGATTTTATTAGAAATAAAATTGGCGCAGATGTGTCCTTCGATATGATGAATCCCCAGGAGGGGTACGCGCCAAAGATAGGAGAGCGTCTTGGCGGTGGTTGTGCCGATGAGCAGTGCCGGAATAAGTCCGGGGCCGTTTGTGACAGCGATAAGATCCAGATCGACTGGTTTCTTTTTTGCTTTCTCTATGGCTTCATTGATGACCGGCAAGATGTTTTTCAGGTGCTCTCTTGCCGCTAAATTCGGTACAACTCCACCCCATTTTGCATGGAGGGCTATTTGAGAGGAGACGATATTGGAAAGTATGGTAATTTTGTCATTTTCCACTGAAACAACAGAAGCTGCCGTTTCGTCGCAAGATGTTTCAAGACCTAGAATGATCATAAAATTTTTAGTGCTTAGTTCTTTGATTTTAACGTAGATGAAGGATAATTGCAATTTTTTGTGGCTTATTTCGCGACTGAGGGGTTAATTCCGTAAGAGAATTTATGCGGGGGCTGGATTTATTTTAAAAGTCGTGCTATCATCTTTTTTAGGTGAATAAGGGGAAAAAAGCAACTTCGCTTTGTTTTGTTTTTGGTTCGCCTATGGCGCTATATAGAGCATTGAGAGCAGGCTTGTTGTTTTGAATAATCGTTGCCATATTAAGTGAAAGAGGATATTAAATTTTAGTTCAGTGCCATTTTTTGGCCTCATCGTCTATCGGTTAGGACATCAGGTTTTCATCCTGAAAAGAGGGGTCCGACTCCCCTTGAGGCTACGTGTTGTTTTGAATGCAATAATAATCAGAGAGTTTTTCGGTCTATAATTCTTTATAGGGTCGGACGGATATTTTAAAAAAGCAAACCGGTTTGTTTTTTTTTGGAAACTCCGGCTCTGAGGGGGGGTAAGGTATGTGCCGTAGGCACGTCGAAGGATGGATAAAAGGCAACTCCTCTCGAGGCTATATATGGAACAACTTGGTCAAAATATCTTTCAGTTTTTGCATCACTATGGTTATTGGATGATGCTGCCTCTCATGATTATCGAAGGTCCGATCGTGACAGTACTGGCGGCGATGATGGCCAGTCTGGGTGCTTTTAATGTGTAT
>DAIEIZ010000029.1 GCA_027351145.1 Candidatus Moraniibacteriota bacterium
AAAAATTATGAATGATATGGGGCAGGCTTCAGGAGACATGGCTAAAAAATTACAGGAGGCTCAGAAAAAAATTAGTAACTTGAAAAAGGAAGCGAAAGAAGCTGTTCAAAGTGTAAAAGATGATATTAAAAAGCTAAAAGAAGAATTTAAAAATAGTGAAGCAAGCGCAAGGGCTGACTTGGGGCAAAATATTGGGCAAACATTTATCGACAAAGAAAAAGAGAAGGCTGATCTGCAACAGCAATTAAGCAAAGCGACCACACAAACGGAAAAAGACGAGTTGCAGTTGAAAATTGATGCGATTGATGGATTTTTCACCAAGCATCTTGATGATCAAAACATCTATTCAGCGGAAATTTTGGAAGCAAGAAAAAAAGCCGGAATGGACGAAATAGAATTGGCAAAATATCAATTTGAAATTGACCGCAAAGAACGAGAAAAAGAATACAACACACAACTCAAGGAATTAAAAACTCACCTAGAGGAAGTGAAAAAAGAGTATAAAAACAAACTCAAAGAATTAAAAGCGGAAATCAAAAAAGAGGGATTGGATAATATTAATATCAGTGTAACTTTTGACCAAAATACTAAAAAGAGTTCGAGCAGTAAAAGGGCGGTTGGCGGAACTGTCATGAGCGGTAATGAATATTTGGTCGGTGAAAATGGGCCGGAAATATTTCGTCCATCAGTCAGCGGAGCGATTGATAACCGTCCAAATTCAAATAAAGGCGGCACAATCAATACTTTCAACTTTGATTTTAGCGGTGCGGTAGTTGGTGATAAAGATTCATTGATTCGCGAAATTGAAAGAATAATCAATCGCAAGCAAGAATTAACCAGTATGGGCGCAATATAAAATTATGCAAATTTCCTTCGACAATACAAGTTTAATCACCTACCCATTTACGGCGAAAACCGTGGCTCACGATTCGGCTAGTCCGCGCGATGTGAATTTATTTAATCTCGCCAGGCAACGAGGCAGTATTTTGGTCAACGCTGAATACAAGCCGAAAACAATAAAAATTGCCGGAAATATTAAGGGGGCTGACGTTGCTGAATTAGAAGCAAATATCGACACGCTCAAGGAATTATTAAGCCGGCAAGGTAAAAATCTTGATATTGAATATGCCAGTGGGACGAGGCGCTATGTCGCTACCGTGGTTAATTTGGAAATTTCAAGAGATTTTTATCATCTATCATTCGTTCCATTCACGGCTGAATTTATTGTCCCGTCGGGAATTGGTAAGGACCCGACTCTGGCAACTGCCACAATTTCCGCAATCACGACTGCGCAATATATCGGAACAATTTCGATGGTTGGAACAACCTACCCTAAGCCGATGATTACGCTGACATTTTCGGTGGCTAGTTCTGTCAGTAAATTAGAATTTTTAGCCAACGGAGAAAAAATTTCAATTTCGCATGCGATTATTGCTGGTGATGTGGTGGTAATCGATTGTGAAAATATGCAAGTGACGATCAATGGCGCGTTGGTTGATTATACGGGAATTTTCCCAACATTTGGAATCAGCGCCAATATTTATGACATTGAAATCACAAGCATGAGTCATAATTATGCGCTAAAAATTGATTATTATAAATTATATATTTAAATTATATGGCCAAAGACCCAGTTAAAAATTTCGCAAAATGTATCGTAAGTGGTGGATATACTAGTGTAGCAACGGTTATCACTCTTCAGGCGGGGGAAGGCGCAAAACTGCCCGATCCTGCGGTTGATGGTGCGTTTAATCTGCCTTGGTGGAATTACACTGATTATAAAGACTCGAGTGACGACCCGAACAAAGAAATTGTGAGAGTTACGGCCAGGACGAATGATGTCTTGACGGTCACAAGAGCGCAAGAAGGAACGATTGCGAGTAATAAAAATAATACTGACAAAGTTTACTATATGGCGCGGTCATTTACAAAAAATGATTACGATAAATTTTTGACTGCTGATTATTTTCATAGCGCTACGGAAAAAACGACTCCGGTTGATGCTGATGAATTGACTTTACTTGATAGCGCGGCAAGTTTCGTCTTGAAGAAATTTAGTTTTCTCAATTTAAAATTAGGAGTAATGTCAGCGATTAATCCGATAGGAACAATCCGTGAATTTAACGTGGCAACAAATCCTGCAACCTTGCTCGGGTTTGGAACCTGGAGCGCGTTTGGGACTGGCAGAGTAACAGTTGCAATAGACGCAGGGCAGACAGAATTTGATGCGAATGGAGAAATTGGAGGAGAGAAAGCACACACACTGACAATTCCTGAAATGCCAAGTCATACGCATACATTTACCGCTAGACAAAGTGGCTCTCCTGACCAGTGCCCAACATCAACGGGTAGGTTTGTAACAGCCGCTTTAGCAACTACTGATTCTGCTGGAGGCGGAGGAGCACATAATAATTTGCAACCATATATTGTTGTGTATCGTTGGGTTAGGACGGCCTAAATGTTTTTAAAAAATAAATGACACTAGCACTACAAAAATTTGGGGACGTTCCTTTTGGGGGAGAACTTGACGTGATTGGAAATCGCCCTGTTTATGACGTGAAATTACCGGCAAAAAAAAGATTTCTATATAAAATTTATAACAGCGCGGGAAATTTTATTGCGACATGGATAGATGTTATTAGTGAGCCGAAATTCAGCATAGCCTTGAATGGTGGATTTTCTGAATTAGTAGTTGATTTGGCAAGATTGGAAAGTAACTATGATGAAGGCGTGAGTGTGAAATATGGCAATCAGTTGAAACTATATGCCTTCGACGCAAACAGTCGCTATGATGGAGACTTGATTTTTTCCGGTGTTCTTTCCCAATATGTGCCAAATGTGGATGGTAATAAGGAAAAAGTGAGGGTAAGTTTTTTATCATACTGGTGGCAACTGGATCAGATGATTTTGGAAAACGCCGGAAGCACGACGCTCAACTACTCAGCGCAAGACCCGAGCAATATTTTGAAAGATATTTTGGATAAATTCACTGTGGCCGGCGGAAAGGTGAATTATGCAACGGGGAGTATTGATTTAACCGCAACATCCTTGGCTTATGCTTTCAATACCGCAACCTATCAAGAGGCACTTTTAAAACTAATTGAGCTTAGCCCGGCTGGCTGGTATTTGCGAGTGGGAGCGGATGATATAGTTTATTTTAAAAATAAAAGTGTTACGGCTGATCATATTTTCACGCTAGGAAAAGACATCGAAATGTATGAGCCGGAGAAAAGAATTGAGAATATCATTAACACGATTTATTTCATCGGAGGAGGTACGCCTAATTATTACAAAAAATATATTTCCAGTGGATCAGTAAGCGCGTATGGGACACGAGCAATAAAATACATTGACGAAAAGGTAACAACTGACGACGTTTCATTAATAATCGCCAATCGAATTTTAGGAATGTTTAAGGATCCCGAGGTGCGAGTGCAAATCAGAGTCAGTGATAATAATGGCGATGCGTATCAGCAACAAAAAGGCTACGACATTGAGAGCATCAAAGTTGGTGATACGTGCCGGATTAAAAATGCTACCAGTAAGGCAGACACAAAATGGGACGAGGCCTTGTTCGATGTCGATGTTTGGGATTATGACATCACTAACGCAAGCTCACTGGTTTTGCAAATTATGAAAATTGACTATGTCCCGGACGCTGTCACTTTGGAATTATCCAACCGACAACCCGACATTACGAAAAAAATTGATAGCATAAACAGAGCGTTAATTGACTCAATAACCGTCGATAATCCGGCATCGCCGGCATAAAAATATGGCAAAAACATTAAAAGAAAAAATGAAAACAATGACAGGGTATTGCACTGCTTGCGGAGTAGAGATAATGGATTTGAGCGAAAAAGGAAAGGCGCGACTTTTGGAAAGCTATGCAAGTCATATCGTTGAATTAAGCGATGGAACATTAATGCAAGTTGGGGTGTGCGCTGATTGCAAGTTGAAATTAGTGTCAGGGGAAAATGTGAAAAAAACCGCTGATAAAATTCTTGATAATCATAAAACCTATTGGAGCGGGCAAGACGACAAAAAAAGACCGATAGATTATGACAAAATGACAGTTACGGACCCAAACACTAGTCCGGAAAAGCATTTTAAAAAAAAGGCGATAAAAGAGCACGAGGAAAAAATAACTAGATTAACAAATTTAAAGAATAAATAATATGTGGCCAGCAAAAACTTACACATTCTCACCGTCGACAACGATTTCGTCGGGGCAACTTAATCAAAATTTTGACGACTTACTGTCGGCGATAAATACGGCGATGCCAAGCGGTGCGGTTATTATGTGGGATGATTTAATTTCCAATATTCCCGCTGGATGGTATATCTGCGATGGAAATAATGGGACTAAAAATTTAGGCGGAAAAGTGATCGTTGGCGCTGGCCAGGGATCTGGATTAACCAATAGGATTTTAGGGGATGTTGGTGGAGAGGAATCACATGTTTTGACAGTGGCAGAGCTAGCGAGACATAGGCATAACACGCTTATGCACGCGGGGCATAGCTATTCAAATAGTGGTAATGGTGTTGATACTGGTTCGGCAACGGAATATACCGATTATATAGGTAGCGATGCCGCACATAATAATATGCAACCATTTACCGTTTTAGCCTTCATTAGAAAAAGTTAAATTTATAAAACACACAATAAATAAAATTATGGACCACATCTGCGACAAAGGCGAAGAATTTGAGGAAATAAAAAAGAAAATCAAGAGTCAAAAAATTCTCTCTGAGGAAGTTTTTGCCAAAGTTCAAGATGTGGAAAAAAGTCTTGACGAGCATCGCACCGCGCAAGAAATTCACGAGAAAGAATTGTCAAAGGCGATGTATGAAATCAACAAAACAATGACGATTGTGAACACGCAATTAATACCAGCTTTTGACCGAGAACAAAAAGCGATAATTGCGAAAGATTGGATTAAGGAGCAAGCGCGAAGTGGTAAATTTTGGGCCGGAGTTTTTCTATCGATAGCTTCATTTTTGGGAATATTAGGTTGGGTAATTAAGCAGTCATTGAAGTAGTTCTTTCCAAGTTAAGGAGGTGAAATTATGTCAGTCTGTCGCGGATGCCGATATGAACAAAGTTTTTGTCGTTTGAGCCTGACTAAACCAGCAGGACGATGGACGCCGTGCGCGTCTTACCGAAAGGATGACTATGACGAGGTCAGAAAAGAAAAGAGCCAAGTCGCAGAGGATAGCAATCGCCAAAGGATTAGAGCGCTCTTGGAAGAAGCTCAATGCAACTGCCAAGGCGTGGGCTAATCTGCTTACTAAATCGGAAAACCCAAACGCGGGGATTGAAAACCGTCTAGGGTATTGTCCGAGTTGTGAGGAATATTATTGCTTCAACTATGCCGGTGGCATCTCGTGGTGCTTTGAGTGTTATTATCGCTCCGGGTGCTTAAAATTAAGCGAACCGTGCGAACCGCTCATCACACGAGAATGCAAACCGTGTCGTTGGAAAGGAGAGGATAATGCAAAAGCTGATCAAGTGCAAAGTCTGCGGGAAGAAAACTGGATGCATCATTGTTGGGAATGTGATCCGCCCCTGCTTTCATTGCGGAGAGCCTGATTGTTTTTTCGAAAAAGTTAATCCTGACACTTTTGCAACCAGCATTTGCAAACTATGCAAGGCTGAGCAGGAAGATGTCAACTATCCCACGTGGGGAAAATGGCTGAAAGGAGAAGTATGCACTGTCATAATTGTCGTAAGCATTGCTGGTCTTTTAATGAGGATGGGGTTGCATCTTATTGCATAGAAAAAGGTGCCGAAGTTACGGACGAGTTTGCCTCCGAGATCCATTTCTGCTGTGTGCCGGAAGGGGATGATGATTATCAAGATTATCACCAAGGCCATGCGTAGGAAAATGATAGGGGACACAATGTTGTTCCCTATCCCTAAAGAGAATCAGAGGCTTTTAGAGGCAATTGTAAGCTAGGCTTAAAACAGTTGTAACCTAGTTGTAAACTAATTTTTTAACCAAACCATATTTGTAAATTTCTAATCA
>DAIEIZ010000058.1 GCA_027351145.1 Candidatus Moraniibacteriota bacterium
CTTGGTGAAAATGTTCATCAAAAAGGTTCGAACATCAACGGTGAACGAATTCGATTTGATTTTTCCCATTCGGACAAAATGACGGACGAACAAAAAAAGGCGGTGGAGGATTTTGTGAATGAGGCGATTGAATCTAAAACGGAAGTGGTGATGGAAGAAATGACACCAGATGAAGCAAAGAACGCCGGCGCAGAAGGTGAGTTTGGACATAAATATGGCGATCGAGTGAAAGTCTATTCTATTGGAAATTATTCCAAAGAAATTTGCGGCGGACCGCACATCAAAAATACAGCTGAAATCACCGGCAAATTCAGAATTCGGAAAGAAGAAAGTTCTTCGGCAGGAGTGAGAAGGATTAAGGCTATCCTTTGCTAAAGCTACGGCTTGGCAAGTGGTGGTGGAATAAAGACAGGAATCAGTGAACAGTGAGCAGAAGTCAGTAATGATATGAAATGCCCTGCTTGTTGACAGAATATGGTTACGTGGTAATATTTTGGTAGAAATGTAGCTTGAATTTTATGAGTCTAAATCGTCAAGTTAAAGCTAATAATTGGTCATCATGTTCCGGATCCGGATCCCGACTTTTTGTTGGCGAATTTTGGCTTGAAGCGAAGAGGAACTAGTGAAATAAAATATCCTTCGAAATAAACCAAAACCCGCCAACAGCGGGTTTTTTGTTTTTTCAATAAACTTTATAGGCCAAAAGGAGATATGCGCTATGATTATCTTTATCACAAGAGAGATAGGGCAGGTTAATGTTTATGGAGCAAATGGTGATGAATGGAAAATCAGAGAGGTTATAAAGCGTCCAGAAATTGAAGCTTTGATAACCTGCAAGCCAAATGAGGCAAAATATCTTTCTGGTGAGCATTTGGAGATTCTTTTATTGTCAGAATTTAAAGAGATTCTCCCCAACCAGAAGGAAGTAACGGTGAATGTTTATTGAAAAATGGGCTAGGGCGTCAAAGGCGCTCTGGCCCTGTCTTTTTTCTTGCAATCAGCGCGTTTTAGTGCTAAATTTAGGTGGTAAACTAATTTATAGTGGAAAAAAATTATGTCAAAAATAATAACGGACGAAGGGTTGATAGATGAGCTTCTCAGTAGGAGTGTAGTCGAAATATTGCCTTCCAGGGAGGATTTGAAGGCACTTTTGTTGACTGGAAAAAAAATTAAGATTTATATCGGGACGGATGCAACTGGAACATCTTTGCATTTGGGCCATGCTACTAACTATATTATTCTGGAAAAATTCAGAAAATTGGGGCACGAGGTAATATTTTTAATTGGAGATTTCACTTCCCGAATTGGTGATCCGACAGACAAGCTCGCGACTAGAAAGCAATTGACAAGAGCGGATGTTAAGAAAAATATCAAAACTTGGTTAAGGCAAATAAGGCCCGTAATTAATTTTAACGATAAGAAAAATCCAGTCAAGATTAAATTTAACCACGATTGGCTTTCAAAATTAACGTTTGAAGATGTGGTAAATCTTGCCTCTAATTTTACTGTTCAGCAAATGCTAGAGAGGGATATGTTTGAAAAAAGAATCAAAGAAGAGAAGCCGATTTATTTGCACGAATTTTTTTATCCCCTGATGCAGGGCTATGATAGCGTGGTAATGGATGTTGATGTTGAGATGTGCGGAAATGATCAAAAGTTTAATGCTTTGGCTGGACGCACATTGCTTCGAAAAATTAAAAATAAGGAGAAATTTGTTTTCATTACAACGTTATTAGAGAATCCTATTACAAAAGAAAAGATGATGTCGAAAAGTTTGGGAACCGGAGTGTTTTTAGATGAAAACAATATTAATATGTTTGGGAAAATCATGGCCCAGCCGGATGAAAATATTCCACAGCTATTTACCGATTGCACCTACCTCTCCCTGGAAAAAATTGAAGAAATTAAAAAACAATTAAAGGCTGAAAATATCAATCCTCGCGATTTGAAAATTAATTTAGCTTTCGAAATTACAAAGATTTATCATGGCGAAAAAAAAGCGACAGAAGCGCAAGAGTATTTTGAAAAAGTAGTTTCTAAAAAGGAACTGCCGACAGAAATTTTGGAAATTAAAGTTTCAGCGGGAGAATTATTGATTGATGTTTTGGTGGAAAACAAATTGGCAGAAAGCAAATCGGACGCCAGACGCAAGGTTGACCAAGGAGGGATAAAGGTGGATAATGATGTAATGCGCGATTGGCAATTGAAATTGGATGAGGGTTTTGACGGAAAAATTCTGAAAGCGGGGAAGCGTGAGTTTAGAAAAATTAAGATTGTAAAATAGAAAAATTACCTATGTCAATTCTCAAAAAAATATTCGGCTCAAACGAAAGGGAGATTGGAAAATTAAAACCAATCGTGGAAAAAATTAATGCGCTGGAAGATCAGATGATAAAATTGTCTGATGATCGGTTGCGGGCAAAAACAGTTGAGTTCAAAAAGCGAATTTCCCAAAAAGAAACGCTCGATGATCTTTTGCCGGAAGTGTTCGCGGTTGTGCGAGAAACTGTAAGAAGGGTGGATGGAAAGCGACTATTTGATGTGCAGCTGATGGGCGGTATTGTTCTTCACTCGGGTAAAATTGCTGAGATGAAAACCGGTGAAGGAAAAACACATACTTCGCTTTTGCCGATGTATCTCAATGCGCTCACGGGGAAAGGCGTGCATCTTGTAACTGTGAATGACTACCTGGCCAGACGTGATTGCAACTGGATGGGCGGTATTTTGCATTTTTTGGGAATTTCAACGGCTTGCATTATCCATGATGCGTCATATATTTATACGCCAAAAGTTTTGGATGATGACGAGGTGAGCGTGGAGATGGAAAATTTAATGCCAATTTCTCGACGCGAAGCCTACGCCGCGGATATTACTTATGGAACAAATAATGAATTTGGTTTTGATTATTTGCGTGATAATATGGTGCCAGCTTTGGATCAAATGGCACAACGCGATTTGAATTATGTAATTGTGGACGAAGTGGACTCAATTCTTATCGACGAAGCAAGAACCCCGCTCATCATTTCGGCGGCGGACAGTGAATCAACCAAGATGTATGAACAGTTTGCCGCACTTGTACCGCGCCTTAAAAAAGAAGAGGACTATTTGGTTGAAGAAAAAACCAAATCGGTGACTTTGACAGAAGAAGGGATTGTTAAAGTGGAATCTTGGCTCAATGTTGGCAATATCTATGAGCCGGGAAAAATTACCTATGTGCATCATCTCGAGCAAGCCTTGAAAGCGCAAGCTATTTTTCAGCTTGATCGGGATTATGTGGTGAAGGATGGCGAGGTGATTATCGTTGATGACTTTACCGGGCGACTCATGCCAGGCAGGCGCTATAGCGAAGGATTGCATCAAGCGATTGAGGCTAAGGAGCATGTGCGGGTACAGAAAGAGTCAAAAACTTTGGCCACAATTACTTTTCAAAATTATTTTCGCATGTATGAGAAAATTTCCGGCATGACCGGAACAGCCTCCACCTCGGCGGAAGAATTTTTTAAAGTATATAAGATGGATGTGGTGGAAATTCCTACTAATAAGCCAGCTGTGCGAAAAGATATTCCGGATGTTGTGTATAAATCGGAAAAGGGGAAATTTAATGCGATTGTGGAAAAAATCAAAG
>DAIEIZ010000062.1 GCA_027351145.1 Candidatus Moraniibacteriota bacterium
GTGGGACATCTGGCGACTTATACGAAAATAAATGAATTTGGTTTTTTGGAAACGCCATATATTAAAATTCATAAAGAAGTTGAAAATATTGCGGAAAAATTATTAAACAGAATTTTAGATGAAGATTTGACTGGAAATAGCAGAGGAACATTTATTGATAAAAAAATTGCTGATGAAATTGCGAAAATAAAAGATAAAAAAAGCATTAAGGTTAAGCCGTATAAAAGCAATGATAAAATTGAATATCTTAATGCAACTGTGGAGGATCGTAAAAATATTGCTCATGCCGGAATAAAGATGGATGAATTCGGAAACATTTTGGATGAAATAGTCGGAGCGAGAGTTAAGGGTCATGCAACTGAAATTGAAGCTGTAAAATTAGATTATATCGATGTGAGTGCAAAGCAATGTATTTCTATCGCAACATCAATGATTCCGTTTTTGGAGCATGATGATGCTAACCGCGCCCTTATGGGTTCCAATATGCAAAGGCAAGCCGTATCATGTGTTAAACCGCAGGCTCCGCTTGTCGGAACGGGAATTGAAGATAAAGCGGCAGTTGATTCGGGGCAAGTTGTTGTTGCGCGTGCTAATGGAGAAGTCATTGAGGTTGATGCCGATCATATAATTGTTAAAGAAGACGCCCCGGCGGCTGCTAAAAAGCCATACACAAAAAGAGAATATTGTTTGCAAAGTTTTGTTAAATCAAATGCTTTTACTTCGATGAATCAAGTGCCACGCGTAATGAAAGGCGATATAGTTAAGAAGGGACAACTTTTGGCTGATGGCGCTTCCACTGATCATGGAGAGTTGTCACTTGGGCAGAATATAGTGGTAGCTTTTATTCCATGGGAGGGGTCAAACTATGAAGACGCGATTATCATTTCAGAAAAATTGGTACAAGAAGATCGCTATAGTTCTATTCATATCGAGGATTTTTCTATTGATGTTCGGGATACAAAACTTGGACCGGAAATAATTACGCGGGACATTCCCAATATTGGGGAAGATAGGTTGAAGAATTTGGATGAAACCGGAGTTGTTGTGATTGGGGCAGAGGTGATTAATGGAGATATTCTTGTTGGAAAAATTTCTCCTAAAGGTGAAGGTGATTTAACTTCAGAAGAAAGATTGCTTCGTGCTATTTTTGGTGAGAAGTCGCGTGATGTTAAAGACAGCTCGCTATATTTGCCACATGGAGAATATGGAAAGGTGGTTGATATTAAAGTTTTTTCTCGTGAACAAGGAGATAAGCTTTCAACAGGTGTTATTTCACAAATTCAAGTTTCCGTTGCGCAACTAAAGAAAATTTCAGTAGGGGATAAATTAGCGGGAAGACATGGCAATAAGGGTGTTATTTCGCGAGTTGCTCCAGTTGAGGATATGCCATATTTGCCAGATGGAACACCGGTGGATATGATTCTCAATCCGCTTGGCGTCGCCAGCCGTATGAATATTGGGCAAATTATGGAAACACATTTGGGCTGGGCGGCACTAAAACTTGGCTATAAAGCGGCAACTCCGGCGCTAGAAGGCGTTACTGAAGAACAAATTAAAGTTGAGTTGAAAAAGGCTGGCCTCCCGGAAAGTGGAAAAGTCAGACTGGTAAATGGAAGATCTGGTGATTTTTTTGATAACGAATCAACTGTTGGCGTCATGTATGTTTTGAAATTGCATCATTTGGTAGATGATAAGATACATATGCGCTCCATTGGACCATATTCATTGATTACCCAACAACCGCTAGGAGGAAAGGCACAATTTGGCGGACAGCGCTTTGGAGAAATGGAAGTTTGGGCGCTGGAAGGATATGGAGCAGCGTATACTTTGCAAGAAATGCTAACAATAAAATCCGATGATCAAATGGGAAGGTCGAAAGCTTATGAAGCGATTATCAAAGGCGAACCAATTAAAAGTCCAAATGTTCCGGCTTCTTTTCATGTGCTTGTTAATGAGCTGAAGGGACTTGGACTGAATGTAGAATTAAATGAGGAAGTTTCCACTGATGAACAAGTTATTTCTGAAAAACAGGACGATGAAATTATTGCTTAAATGAGTTTTATAAATAATTATCTTTACTAATTATGAATTCAATTACTAACACAAAAGCCAGTAATTTCAGCAGTGTGCGCCTAAAAATAGCTGGTCCTGATGAAATTTTGGCTTGGTCTCATGGAGAAGTTTCCAAACCGGAAACGATTAATTATCGCACTCAGCGTTACGAAAAAGATGGTTTGTTTTGTGAGAAAATTTTTGGTCCGTCTCGTGATTGGGAATGCTATTGCGGAAAATATAAACGCATTCGATATAAAGGAATAGTTTGCGATAAGTGCGGAGTTGAAGTAACGAGAAGTATTGTAAGGCGAGAAAGAATGGGGCATATCAAGTTGGCAGTGCCGGTTTCTCATATTTGGTTTCTACGAGGCGTTCCATCAAAGATTGGTCTTGCTGTTGGAATGGGGGTGCAAGACTTGGAGCGAGTCATTTATTTTTCCAGTTATGTTGTTTTGAATGTTGATGAAAAAGAAAAAGAAAAAGCGCTTGCTCAAATTGAGCAAGAAATGAAAACTAAGCAAAAAGAGCTGGAGAAAAATTTTGCGAATGACGAAAAAAGAAAACAAGATAAGTTAGATGAGTTAAAAAATGTTTATCGTTCAACCAAAGAAGAATTAAAGGGGCTTCATCGATTGCAGATTATTTCTGAAATAGAATATTTTAATTTGTCTTCTCGTTATGGACAAGTTTTTACGGCGGGAATTGGCGCAGAGGGAGTGAAAAAACTCTTAGAAGAGTTGGATATGGAAAAGGAAGTAGAAACATATAAAAAACTTTTATCCGGCGATGAAGAAATTCCCGATCGAAAAAAAGTTGTAAAAAGAGTTAAGCTATTAAGCGGATTAATTAGAGCGAAACTTAAACCAGATTGGATGTTGCCCAATATAATACCGGTTATTCCTCCGGATCTTCGACCGATGGTTGCTTTAGACGGTGGTCGTTATGCGACATCCGATGTTAATGATTTATATCGAAGAATTATCAATCGTAACAATCGGTTGAAAAAATTACTAGAGATTGGCGCTCCGGAAGTTATTACTCGAAATGAAAAACGAATGCTTCAAGAGGCAGTTGATGCTCTATTTGATAACAGCTCCAGGAAATCTCAAGTGAGTGTGGCTGCTTCAACTGGACAGCGTAGAGCATTAAAATCGCTCGCGGATACTTTAAAGGGAAAGCAGGGCCGTTTCAGACAGAATTTATTGGGAAAACGTGTTGATTATTCCGGAAGAAGCGTGATT
>DAIEIZ010000069.1 GCA_027351145.1 Candidatus Moraniibacteriota bacterium
GGGATCGGTTGGACTTTCCAATACGGATGATATGATTTATATTCCGCTCTATAGCGCGCAAAAACTATTGCTGGGAATCGATTATCTTAATTTTTTACGTATCAAGGTGGATTCTGCGAATAATCTGGATCGTGCCGTTGCTGATATTAAAGCGACACTGCGCGAGCAACATCGATTAAAAGCGGATGAGAGTAATGATTTTTCCGTGCGCAATAGTGCTCAGGCGGCAGAAACTCTGATGACAGTGACCAATATTCTTAAATATTTTTTGGCAGCGGTAGCTGCCATTTCGCTCATTGTTGGCGGAGTGGGGATTATGAATATTATGCTTATTTCAGTTAATCAACGAGTGAGAGAGGTGGGATTGCGTAAGGCAGTCGGGGCGAAAAATATTCATATCATCATTCAATTTCTAATCGAAGCCACTTTTATTACGCTAATCGGGGGAATTTTGGGCATAATTTTAGGCATATTCGTTTCATTTTTGACCTCGGTGGTAATTAAAAGTTTGGGTTATAACTGGGATTTTATCATTTCATTAAGTTCTATTGTTTTGGCAACTTCCGTTTCCGTTGTTATTGGTCTTATTTTTGGGATATATCCCGCCCGCAAAGCTTCACTAATTTCACCGATGGAGGCATTGAGATATGAGTAGGGGTTCAGATTTCCAATTTAGTATTGAAATTTGGATTTGAGAATTTATTTTATGCACGAATTGATAGTTTCAATCAAGCTGGCCATTAAAAACCTCCGTTCTAATTTGGGACGGACGACTTTGACGTTGATTGGTGTGGTGATTGGCGTAATTGCTGTAATTTTGGTGAGTTCACTCGGGCAAGGCGTGAAAGATTATATTCTCGGACAGATCAGCTCTTTTGGAACCAATTTGATTCAGGTCGAAATTAAAGTACCGGCGGCCGGCAAAGCTTCGACGCAAAATGCGATTGGTCAAGCAACTGGTATACAGATCACGACAATGACCATTGCGGACGCGAAAGAGATTGGAAAACTGCCTAACGTGGCTGCTTATGCGGCGGGAACACTAACGCAAGAGCTGGCCAGTTATCAAAATACCAATAAGCGTTGCCTTCTGTTTGGGGTTGGGTCGCAGTACAGTCAAATTGACCAGAGTACCAAATTATCCGAAGGGGAGTTTTTCACTCAAGACGAAGATGATAGCTTGGCGCAAGTGGCGATTATCGGCAGTGATATTCGCGATGTTTTTTTTGGCAATGATGATCCGCTTGGGAAAAATATCCGTATCAATAATCAGAACTACAAAGTGATTGGATTAGCGGCGGAACGGGGAGCGGTGGCAGGCATGAACTATGATGATCTGATTTACATTCCGGTACAGACAATGCAAAAAAAAATTCTCGGCATCAATTATATTCGGTTTGTCATGGTGAAGGTGCAGGATGAGTCGATGATTGACGAAACGGTGGCTGATATTACTGATGAAATGCGACGGTTGCACAATATTAATGATCCGAATAAAGATGATTTTGGCGTAACATCAATGAAAGAAGTGGAAGCGACAATCGAAAGCGTTTTTGGTACAATCAATATTTTACTGCTTGCATTGACTTCGATTTCACTCATAGTCGGCGGAGTGGGAATTATGAATGTGATGTATGTGGCGGTGGCTGAACGGACGTTTGAAATTGGTCTTAGGAAAGCCGTTGGTGCTAAAGCGAAAAATATCTTGCGTCAGTTTCTCTGGGAAGCGATCTTTATTACTTTTTTCGGTGGACTAATCGGAATTATTTCTGGTTATTTTTTGCTCGTGCTTTTTTCCTGTGCCATGGCAACTCTTGGTTATCCAATCAGTTTTGGACTTAATTTCAGTGCGATCAGTCTGGCCGTTGGATTTTCCGTAGTCACTGGTGTTATTTTCGGCTATTATCCTGCTCGTGCGGCCTCGAGGCTTAGTCCAATGGAGGCATTGAGAAAGGATTAAACTGAAAATTACACAATAAATCCTAAAAAGCGCAAGTTGTAGCGCTTTTTTGTTTGTGATAGACTTCCAAACAGGGAGATTAAAATTATAATTTTTCAAATTCATGGAAAATAACGAAGAGAGCAGGATTCAAGAAGCCGAAGTTTTTCCGGAAACTAAATTGGAAGAGTCTTTTGAGCAACAAAAATTAGGAAGTATTCTGGAATCACAAGCGAAAGTTGAATCTTCAATGAAAGCGCTAAATAAAGCAGAAAAAGAAATAGTTGTTGCGGGAACAAAACCGGAAGAAGCTATATCGGAAGTTGCTGTGGAAAGTGCGGAAAGCGGAAAGTTAAAGGTAGAAACTCTTCCACTAAAAAAGGAGCCGAGTTTTAAGGCGCACTTAGCGATGCTTTTTCTTTTGGGATTTTTGATTGGTATCGCGCTTAAAACTGAAGCATTGAAAAAAATCACAGTCGGCTATGATGATTATCTGATGAAAATTAAACCACAGAGTTATAATATCAATGATATTCAGGCAAAACTAGAAAAACAAATGGAACAATCGGCGGCGCAGAGTGGTGGTGTTGCTTCGGGAAGCGCTTCGGATTCTTCAGGTGCTGCGCCTGATCAGGGAGTGGACAATAATTCGCAGAGCAATCCGGATAATGCTCCGGTTGCCGGAAATGCTTCCGATCAAGGAACCGCTCCGGTTTTAAATAGCGGACAGACTAACCAGGGAAACGCGAATGAGCCAGCGGGGAATTAAATTTTTTTAAAAATAATAAATTTAAACTAAGCTTATGGAAGAAGATATGCAAAAAGAGATTGAAGTCGAGGTGGCAGCCAAGCAAAAGAAGAAGACGCAAAATTTAATTTCCGCCACTATTTTGCTTTTAGGAATGTTTTTGGGCAGTCTTTTTGTTGACATGTCTCAATTGGTGAGTAAGAGCGGTTTCTCGATGAAAAATTTAAGTAAATCGGATATTTTTGAGGCTAATGGAAAAACCTGGGTGGCTTATTCCGAGCCGGCAGTGACAGTTTCGGTAGTGAATGACAGTGCTTGTGATAAATGTAATGTGGATGATGTTTTGGTATGGCTCAGGCGTATTGTTCCGACTGTTTCCACGAACAAAGTGGAGTATAATTCAGACGCGGGAAAAGTGTTAATTGATAAATTTGGCCTCAAGGCTTTGCCGGCTTTTGTGTTCGACAATGCCGTGACTCAGACAGATTTTTATATTCAAGCCAAGACACTTTTTGATGAGAAGGATAATCAGTTTTCTTTACGAACGCAGGATATTGGGATTCCTGTAGGAAAATATCTTGCAACCCCTGTCATTAATAGTGGTGATGCCATAGCCGGAACGGCTGACGCGAAAGTCAAGGTGGTTGTTTTCTCTGATTTTCAATGTCCATATTGTAAAATTTTTCATCAGGCGCTGGATCAGGCAATTAAAGATTATGGCGACAAAGTTCAGTTTGATTATAAATTCTTGCCGTTAACAGATACGCATCCTCAATCTAATAGTGCGGCCTTGGCTGCGGCGTGTGCGTTAGGTCAGGGAAAATTTTGGGAATATGCTGACAAGCTTTATACTGATCAGACAGTTTGGGGGGCAACAAAGGATACGAATAAATTCAAAGAATATGCCAGAACCTTGAAATTGGACGCTAATGAATTTAATCAATGTTTGGACAGCAAGCAACATCAAGATGTGATTGATAGCGATACAAAAGAGGCAAGCAGTTTTGGAATTTCAGGAACGCCAGCGGTATTTGTTGATGATCAATTTCAAGAAGGCGCGGTTTCCTATGATCAATTAAAAGCGGCGATTGATGGAGAATTGGCAAAATAATAATACCAATCATCAATAGATTTACAAAAAGACGTCCTATTGCGGGTGTCTTTTATTGCAATAAGGAATATCCCGGATGTTTCAATGATGGTTCTCTACACGAATAAAAAAATATGCTATACTGATTTTATGAAATATCATAAGGACACAATAGAAATTATCTTTTTCGCGCGGGGTGGGCAAGGAGCAAAAACCGCGGCGGAAATTATTGCGCAGGCGGCAGTGCTTGAGGGAAATTTTGTGCAAACTTTTCCCAATTTTGGACCGGAGCGTAGTGGCGCGCCGACCAAAACCTACCTGCGAATTT
This sequence comes from Candidatus Moraniibacteriota bacterium, assembly GCA_027351145.1. Lineage (GTDB taxonomy): Bacteria > Patescibacteriota > Minisyncoccia > Moranbacterales > UBA2206 > UBA9630. Next base: position 4,106 of record DAIEIZ010000069.1, read on the forward strand.
CCAATCAGGCTATTCGCACCAAAGAGCCGGTTGTTGACCCTGATGCGGTTGTTGTTTTGGATGATACGTTGCTTGATAGCCAAAAAGTGACGGAAGGCTTGGATAAAAATGAAGCGTTGATTATTAATTCGACCAAAAGTCCGCATGAAATTCGAGATCGCATCCGTTTTGACGGAAAAATTCATGCCGTGGATGCTAATGGAATTTCTATGTCGATTGTTGGTCAACCAAGACCAAACACGGTGATTCTCGGAAAGATTATTAAAGTGATGGAGGTGGTTAAATTGGAAAGTATTTTGGAAGAATTCCGCAAGATTTTTGAAGAAAAGATTGGGAGAGAAAATTGTGAGAAAAATATTCTGGCAATTGAAAAAGCGTATGACAGTATTTAATTTAAGAAAATTATGGAAAAAGGCGCAATTATAAAACATGATTTGAAAAAAGCTCCCAAGACAGGTTCTTGGCGTTATATGAAGCCGGAGGTGGACAAAGAGAAGTGTATCGGTTGCGGAACTTGCGTGTCGTTTTGTCCGGACGCTTGCATCGAGATGAAAAAACATAAAGATGACAAAAGAGATAAGGCTGATGTTGATTATGAATTTTGCAAAGGTTGCGGAGTTTGCGCGCAAGTTTGCCCGGTAAGGGCAATTTTAATGAAAAAAAATTAGCTTATGTCTAATAGTAAAAACAACAATAAATTAGCATTAACAGGAGGATATGCCGCGGCTTATGCTTTGCGTCAGATTGAGCCGGATGTGATGCCGATTTATCCGATTACTCCGCAAACACCAATCATTGAGACTTATGCTAAATTTGTGGCGGATGGCGAAGTGGAGACTGAAATGATTGAAGTGGAATCGGAACATAGTGCCATGAGTGCGGCAGTTGGAGCATCGGCTGCCGGAGCGCGTACAGTGACAGCTACGAGCTCCCAAGGTCTTGCCTATATGCACGAGGTGCTTTATATTGCTTCAGGAATGCGACTTCCGATTTTAATGGTTGTCGCGGCGCGGGCGCTTAGCGCGCCAATCAATATTCATGGTGATCATAGTGATGTGATGGGTTCTCGTGATTCCGGCTGGGTGCAAATTTTTTGCGAAAATCCGCAAGAGGTTTATGATAAAACGATTATCGGAATGAGATTGGCTGAAAAAATAAAATTGCCCGTTATGATAATTATGGATGGATTTAACACTTCGCATAGCGTGGAGAATTTGGAAATTTTGGATGCAAAAACAGTTAAAAAATTTATTGGAGAATATAATCCGGAACATTCATTGTTGGACATTGAAAATCCTGTAACCTATGGTCCGCTGGCTCTTCAAGATTCTTATTTTGAATTCAAAATTGATCAAGAAGAGGCGATGGGAAAAGCTTCCGGTGAGTATATGAAAATTACCAAAGAATATGAAAAAATTAGCGGAAGAAAATATAGTTTATTTGAAGAATATCAATCAGAAGATGCCGAAAAAGTTTTGGTGCTGATTGGATCAGCGGCTGGTACGGCTAAAGATGCGATTGATGATTTACGAAAGAAAAGCGAGAATGCGGGTTTGATAAAAATAGAATTATTTCGGCCGTTTCCGTTTTTGGAAATTGCCGGTGCGCTAAAAAACGCCAAAGAAATAATGGTGATGGATCGCGCTCAATCAATCGGTTCTTATCCTCCGCTATTTTCTGAAATTTCTGTCAGTTTGCGAAATGTTCATGAGGCAAGAATTTCTAGTATGGTTTATGGTCTGGGAGGAAGAGATGTTTTCAAGAAACAAATCGAGCGGATTTTAGAAGGAAAATTTAAGGAAAAATATTTAACGTAGTTATTAAGCGATTCGTATATTTGTATATTTTTACAAATTTGCAATTCGCAGAGAACTCATGAATAAAGATTTGGCAAAAAAATTAGCTCCCGGTCACAGCGCTTGCGCCGGTTGCGCCTTTCCTTCAATTGTGCGAACGATTTTGGGTGAAGCGACAACTCCTGTGGTCATTTCCAATGCAACGGGATGTCTTGAGGTGACTTCGACAATCTATCCCTATACTGCCTGGAATGTGCCATATATTCACAGTGCATTTGAAAATGCGGCCGCGACAATTTCCGGCGTGGAACGGGCGTATCTTGCAGCGCGAAAGAAAGGAAAAATAAAAAAGAAAATCAAGTTTGTCGTATTTGGCGGAGATGGCGGAACCTATGACATTGGCTTGCAGGCTCTTTCCGGTGCGCTTGAGCGCGGGCATAATTTTCTCTACATCGTTTATGATAATGGTGGGTATATGAACACTGGTAATCAAAGATCTTCCGCCACGCCCTATGGTGCGGGAACGGAAACAACGCCGATTGGAGAGGAGTCTTCTGGCAAAGTAGAATTGCGCAAAAATTTGATGGGAATTGTGGCAGCGCACAATATTTCCTATGTCGCACAAGCAAATATTGCCAATATGGCTGATCTCAAGATGAAAGCTAAAAAAGCTCTGGCAGTTGACGGACCAAGTTTTCTTACTGTCTTTTCGCCTTGTACTAATAATTGGAAATTTCCCACTTCACAATATGTAGCGATTGCTAAATTAGCCACGGAGACCAATTTTTGGCCACTCTATGAGATTGAAAATGGAAAGTATAAACTAAACTGGGAGCCAAAAATGCCAAAACCGGTAGCGGACTTTTTGAAGACTCAAGGACGTTTCAAGCATCTTTTCAGCGAAAAAAATAAACCAGTGCTCGCGCAAGTGCAAAAAATCGTCAATGAAGAGTTTGCGCGGATTGCTGGTCTTTGCGAGATCTAGATTTATTATAATCTAACAGGCGAATCATACTTAACGAAGTTGATTGTGGAAAAGGAATCATGCCTGTCGCGTCTTTGGAGCAGATCTTATTGATGAAACGTTTTTCTAAAAATAATCAAAAATCCTTTTCCGACTTAGTTTATGCAAAAACTAAGCTGGTTCCACGTGGGAAAGTGACAACCTGTAGTCAGATTGCGCGAGCGATTGGAAATCCGAAAGCCGCGCGCGCCGTGGGCAATGCGCTCAATCGCAATCCCTATGCGCCAGTTATTCCTTGTTATCGCGTGGTGCGAATTGATGGCAGGATCGGTGGTTTTGCTGGTGGCACAAAAGCTAAGGCTGGACTTTTGGCTAAAGAAGGAGTAAAAATAAGAGACGGGAAAGCGGTTGATTTTGAGGAGAAATTGTTTGTCCATAGGTAATAAATCTTATGCAACTCGAAAAATTAAAAAAAATTCTTGCTAACAATGGCGAACCGAAATTTCGTTTGAGCCAGATTCAAAAAGCCGTCTATCAAGATGGTATTTCTGGTTTTTCGGAAATTTCAACTATTTCCAAAAACTTGCGTGAACATCTGGAAAAAGAAATGAAAATTCTATCTTTTGAGGTGGAAAAAGTTTTAGTGTCGAAGAATAAAAATTCTTTAAAAGCTCTTTTGAAATTAGTTGATGGAAACAAGATTGAATCAGTTCTGCTTTCGCCGATCAAGGATAAATGGTCAGTCTGTGTTTCTTCACAAGTTGGCTGTCCCTTGAATTGTGGTTTTTGCGCGACAGGGAAAAGTGGCTTTCAGCGCAATCTAACTGCAGAAGAAATCACAGATCAAGTTTTATTTTGGAAACAATACCTTAAAAAAAATCAAAATGCAAATTTCAAAGTGCAAAATGACAATGTAAAAAATAAAAATTACGATGTGAATAATATTGTATATATGGGCATGGGGGAGCCGTTTTTGAATTGGGCGGAGGTTAAAAAAAGTCTAAAGAATTTTGTTGATAAAGATTTATTTGCATTTGGTTCGCGCAGTATCTCGGTTTCAACGGCTGGAATCCCCGAGGGGATTAAAAACTTATCCGAAGAATTTCCGCAAATTAATTTGGCAATTTCTCTGCATTTTGCAATTAATGAAAAAAGAAATCGGCATATGCCGATCAATCGAAAATATAATCTTGAAGAACTGAAAAAAACACTCAGGAATTATTTTTCCCGCACAAACAGGCAAGTCTTTGTGGAATACGTGATGTTCGCTAGTATCAATGATAGCGAAGAAGACGCCTATGCACTTTCGACATATCTAAAATCGATTGGTAATCGCCAGCTAATTCACATCAATCTGATTACCTACAATGAAACCGGCAGGCAGTTCAAAGCGTCTTCCGGCAACAAAACACATCTGTTCAAGGACTATCTGGAAAAAGGCGGAATGAGTGTGACAATAAGAAAAAGCCTTGGGCAAGAAGTCCAAGGCGCTTGTGGACAGCTGGCTGGAGAGCGGGATGTGTTTGGATAAAAAATGGCATCAAAAAAAAAGACTGCCAGTTTCTTTTGAAAAAAAGGCAGTCCGTACCACTTTCAGTCATAATTACAATACTCATCATAGAGCGCTTTATGTTCAGCCTCTATCTTCTTTAGTTTATTTAATAATTTTGGTTCTCTTGAGGAAAAAAGCGCCTCATAAGGACCAATTTTTGCCATTTTTGCGCCCACTTCCAAAAATGTTTTTAGGTAATTGCTGGTCCCGCCTTCCAAAAGCTTAAAAAGCTTTTGCGAAGCAACGGGATAATTAGGATTGGCGTATGCCGCCATAACCCTTTCCTTGAATTCATTTGAAAGTTTTCCCATATATCTCTCCTTTGGCAATAATTGTTTTTTTAAATGAGCAGATGTTATTTTTAACTTCGCATCTTAACATAAAAAAACTGACTTGTCAATAGAAAAGCCCCTGAGAAAAGTTGTCTTTTTGCGCATTCTTTTTGGATAAGTTTTTTATTCTATGCGAAGCCAAAATTCACAAGTGCTGGAAGGATATTTGGCGCTATATTTTCTAATTCCAATTCCTCAATTAATATCCATTTCCATTCGCGAGTGTCTATTCCCGGTCTTATTTCACCGGTTCGCCTGGCTAAATAATGGACTAAGATAATATCAACTAATCCATCCGCGGTCTCTTTCATTATATGCATGAGAAATGGTTTTTCGTCTGCGATCTCAATTTCAATCCCTAATTCTTCCTTGGCTTTTCTTTTGGCGGTTTCCCAAAGAGTTTCTCCTTCCAAAATTCTTCCTCCGCAAAACTTCCAAAAATTATCCTCCCCGTGAATATTAAGAAGAATTTTGTTATTTTCCACAATAACTGGACCAGATGCAATGATGATTTTTTGGTTCATGGGTTTTGTTAAAAATTGAAAAGTGTCATTTTCGCCTACGCAGGAACGGCATTGGGTTAAAGATATTTTATCATATAACTATTCTTCAGGCGATAGTCTGATTTTCGATAATATTCCCTTGCGCCGATGCCGGAGATAACTGCGATTTTTTTAAGACCGAATTCGTCTCTCGCAATTTTTTCCGCCTCGGAGATTAGTTTTTTCCCTAAGCCAATATGCTGAGGGGATCTGGGGTCTTTTTTATCAATCCCGGTCATTTTTCCATAAGTATGCACCTCGCGGATGATAGCGGAGTTTTTGAGGGCGGGAATTGCGACTTTTTGGTTTTCAAGTTCAAGTGGATTTATGCGTAGGCGCAGAAGGGCAAAAAGCTTTTTTGTATCTTTTGTTGTGTATTCCAAAAATATTTCTTTTCCGTCCGATGCGTCATAGTCTATGCGATTGAGAATGATATTTTCATTGGGTTTAAAATTTCCACCGACTTCTCGACAGCGAACACACTGACACCGGGATTTTTCAGCGATCATTTGCCGCAAATTGGAAACGAGCGGTCCGGCGATAATTGATTCGGCGGGAACGTCACGCACCAGGCGCGCGATGCGGACATAGGGCGGGATGAGATTTTTTTTCACGCGCAGGATGAATTTTTCAAACTGCTTATCATCCAAGGCTTGATATTTTCCTTTTTTCCATACATTATAGAGCGCGCTATCGCGAAGAACGACAGTGGGATAGATTTTCAACATATCAGGCTGAAAATCCGGTGAAGAGAATAATTTTTTAAACATTCGATAATCTTTTTTAGCATCTGAGCCATAGAGGCCGGGCATAATATGATAGTTGATTTTGAAACCGGCGTTTTTGAGAAGTTTTGTGGCGCGGATTGTTTCTGCCACGGCGTGGCCACGATTATTTTTCGCAAGAACTTCATCGAAAATACTTTGCACGCCCAATTCTACTCGTGTGCAACCTAAATTGCGAAAATTTAGAATTTCCTTTTCGTCAATATAGTCCGGTCGAGTTTCCAGGGTTAATCCGATAATTCTACGTTTCGCCTTTTCATTCTTTTTTTGTTCTTTAATTAATATTTCTTTGTAGTTTTTTTCTTTTTTCTCTCCATATTCATTCACCGCTCGAAAACATTCCGCAATAAACCATTTTTGATATTTTTTGGGAAAATAGGAAAAAGTTCCGCCCATCACGATTAGTTCGATCTTATCGGTTTTGTGGCCATTCAGTTCCAGTGCGCGCAGGCGTTTTTGTACTTGGGCATAGGGATTAAACTTCACCGAAATCGCTCGCATGACAGCCGGTTCATTTTTGAGATAGCTCTTGGGCATTTTAGCTTCACTGGGACAGTAGAGACATTTTCCCGGGCAAGGGTAGGCTTTGGTGAGAACGGCAACGACCGCGACGCCAGAATGCGTGCGACTTTTTTTGCTGATGAGGATTTTTTCAAAAAAAGGATTTTTTTTAATTTTTTTCTCCACAACTAATTTTTCATAGACTTCGCGTAAATCGGCGTTGGTTGGCACAGGAATTTTAAGAATCTTGGAGACATTTTTTTTGACACGCAAAAATTCGCCGGAAGTGGCGACGGGTTCTTTTATTGCACATTTTACAAATTCATCGTAGGATTGATTCATATGAAGCAGAAAATAATAAACAAAATTCTCAATGAAACTGAAGCTGGCTATGACCAAGTGGCGGAGAAGTTTTCCGATACCCGAAAAAACTTTTGGGGTGAGTTGGCTTTTATTGCTGATTATGTCGCAGACGGGGACAAAATTTTAGATTACGGTTGCGGCAATGGTCGTCTTTTGGAAATTCTGAAAAACAAGAAAATTGATTATGTCGGAGTGGATGTTTCACAAAAACTGATTAATTTGGCGAAAGTTAAATATCCCGGACACGAGAGGTCTTTTTCTAAAATCTCGAGTCCTGCCAGTCTAGCATTTCCCGACAATTTTTTCAATAGAATTATTTCCGTGGCGGTTTTTCATCATTTTCCCGAAGAATATGCCAAGGAGATGGCGAAAGAGCTTTATCGCATAACGAAGCCTGGCGGAATCATTGTGATTACTGCCTGGAATCTTTGGCAGAAAAAAAGACGTAAAAATATTTTTAATTTCTCAGCTATTTTGGGAAAGATTTTTCAAGTTGGGGCATATCGCGGATATGGTTTTTCTGATATTTTAGTACCGTTTCAAGACAATCAAAGCAATGTTTTCAATCGTTACCATCGGGTGTATACTAAAAAGAGTTTAGCGGAAGTTTTTCTGTCCGCTGGGTTTGAGATTGAAAAATGTTTTTTGGCGAATGAAGAAAATATTGTTTTGATCGCGATTAAGAAGTAGTCCACAAGCAACTTGCTAAAAAATATCCCACACACAGACAAATCGAATAGAATTATCTTTCAAGTGGATTGATTTATGATATATTATGCGACTTAAACTAGAGATTAATAACACCGACAAAAGCCCGGTAAAAAGAGCTTTCATCAAAAAAGTTGTCCTGAAAACGCTTGAAAAGAGCGGTTATTTTGAGTTAGCGGAAAAGAGCCTGTCTTTGAGTTTTGCTTGGGTGACGGAAATGGAAATGCGCAGGATCAATAAGCTTTATCGTAAAAAAGATAAGGCAACGGATGTTTTGTCTTTTTGTGAATATGAGGACCCTTCTGAGCTGAAAAGATCTCTAGAAGCGGAGCTATTTCTAGGCGAATTGGTTTTGTGCTATAATTATATCAAGGAGTCCGTAGCAAATAGTACCCAGGAAACTGATATGCAAAAAGAACTGGCAAGAATTATTGCCCATGGTGTTTTGCATTTACTCGGTTTTTCTCATGGCAAAAAAATGTTCGTGATTCAGGATGCGGTGTCTGTTGAAGTCGGGGCGTGTTAGAGCTAATTGGAGTTTAATTTTTTTATAACATATAAATGGATCGGATTAAGCAGTTTTCCAAAAGTTTTACCTGCGCCTTTCGTGGACTGGGATATATTTTGAAAAACGAAAAAAATTTTCAAAATGAACTAGCCATTTCGCTTATAGTAATTATCTCTATGATTTATTTCCGCGTCACACGAATGGAAACAGTCGCATTGGTTATTGTAATTGTGGGGGTTTTGATTATGGAACTGTTAAACACGGTTGTGGAAAGAGTGGTGGACATCCTGAAACCGAGAATTCATCCCTATGCACGCCTCATCAAGGATTTAATGGCGGCAGTTGTGTTGATTTCAGCAATCTTTGCGGCAATTATTGGTCTTATTATTTTTTTGCCATATATTTTCGCTTATTGGAATTTTTAGTCTATTTCCATCATAAGCGCCACTGCATAGTGAAGATTGTCGATTATTGTTAAATGTAATATAATTTAAAATGCAAGATAAAAAATAAAAATGAACGCATGTCAAAAAAAGATATTATTGTCGGATTAGATATTGGTTCTTCTTTCGTGCGGACAGTGATTGCTCAGATTATTCCCGCAGAAGAAAACCTAAGAGTAATAGGCGTGGGAATAGCGCCTGCTTTTGGTGTGCGACGAGGGATTATTGTTGATCTGGAAGAAATTATAAAATCAATCAATGAATCGATGGCGGTGGCGGAAAGAACCGCTGGCGTTGAAGTTAAGCAGGTGATTGCCGGAATCGGAGGAAATCATATTTCTTCACAGTTTTCCAAGGGCGTAATTGCTGTTGGGCGCGCTGATGGCGAGGTTGTGCCTGATGATATCTCGCGCGTGATAAATGCTGCCCAGGCTATTTCTATTCCGCCAAACAAGGAAATAATCCATATAATTCCCAGGAGCTATTCTTTGGATGATCAGAAGAATATTCGCGATCCATTGGGAATGAGTGGAGTTCGCCTTGAGGTGGATGCGATGATTATTGAGGGATCGACCCCGCATATCAAGAATCTGAATAAATGCATTGAAGAAGCGGGAATACTTGCGGAAAGTTTCGTGCTTTCACCACTTGCAGCAGCTAAGGCGGTGCTTTCAAAAAGGCAAAAAGAGCTCGGAGTGGTGCTTGTTGATATCGGTGGCGGATCGACGTCTGTTGCGGTTTTTGAAGAAAATGATCTTTTGCGAGTTTCAGTTATCCCGATTGGCGGCAATCATATTACGAACGATATTGCCATTGGACTCCGCACTTCTATCGATGTTGCAGAGAAGATAAAATTAGAATTTGGAAATGCCAGTCCCAAGGAAATTGGAAAAAAAGAAAATATCGACTTGTCTCAAATGGATTCGAATGAGGAGGGTATCGTTTCTCGCCATCATGTGGCAGAGATAATCGAGGCGCGATTAGAGGAAATTTTTGTAATGGTGAACAAGGAACTCAAGCTAATCGGAAAAGAGCGCTTGCTTCCAGCCGGGGCGGTCATTACAGGAGGTACTGCAAAATTACCCGGTTGCGTTGATTTGGCAAAAAATATTCTTGCATTACCGTCGCAAACCGGCTTTCCGATGCCACTGGGAGGTCTTGTGGACAAGATTGATGATCCAGCCTTTGCAACCGTGGCGGGCTTGGTTCTGTGGGGATTAGAGGAAGGTCAGGGGCAGAGAAAGGGAGGGAATGGTTTTGGCAATAAGATGGTGGGGGGGGTGATCTCGGAAATGGGCGGTAAAATGGGCGATATGAAGAAGTGGTTTGGAAAATTTTTGCCTTAAAGGGACTAAAATAATGGACAACTGGCGGTTTTAAAATTGTTGCCAAGTGTTATTAATTCTTTGTTTGACATTTGCCAAGCTAATATGTTAGATTTAATTAACGAAAAAGAGGTCAAATGCCGGTGCCGGTTGGCATTGGGTAAAACCAAAATAAAAAATAAAATTTTAAAAAATAGATTTTCGAAGAATCTGTGTTTTTGTTTATTTAAATTTTCTATTTACCAATAAAAATATATGGCAGAAATAAAACCACCGGTAGAAACTTTTGCGCGCATCATCGTAGTTGGTGTCGGCGGATCAGGAGGACATGGAATTAGTCGCATGATTGAAACGAAAATTAAAGGTGTAGAATTTGTGGCAGTGAACACAGATGCTCAAGACTTGCATCATAATAAGGCTGCCGAGAAGGTGCATATCGGAAAAAATCTGACCAAGGGATTGGGGGCGGGAATGAATCCCGATATCGGGCGTCAAGCGGCGGAAGAAAATCGTGATGAAATTCAGGAAGTTCTCAAAGGCGCGGATATGGTTTTTGTGACTTGCGGATTGGGTGGCGGAACCGGAACGGGCGCTGCGCCAATTGTTGCAGAAGCGGCCAAGGAGCTGGGAGCTCTTACTGTTGCGGTTGTTACGAAACCCTTCAGTTTTGAAGGTGCGCAAAGACGAGCAATTGCCGAAGAGGGTTTGCAAAATTTGCGAGAACGTGTGGATACTTTGATTACAATTCCCAATGACAAGCTATTGCAAATTATTGATAAAAAAACAACATTGATTAACTCTTTTAAGATTGTGGATGATGTCTTGCGACAAGGCGTGCAAGGAATTTCTGATTTAATCACAAAACCCGGTATTGTTAATGTTGACTTTGCTGATGTGCGAGCGATTATGAGTAATAGCGGCTCAGCGCTTATGGGTATTGGTATTGGTACGGGAGAGAATCGCGCGGCAGAAGCGGCTAGAGCGGCGATTAATAGTCCACTGCTTGAGCTTTCTATTGATGGTGCTAAGGGCGTACTTTTCAATGTTTCCGGATCTGCCGATCTTACTATGCTTGAAATTAATGAAGCGGCTAATATTATCACAGAGGCAATCGATCCAAATGCAAAGGTTATTTTTGGTGCAGTGGTCGATGAAGCGCTCAAGAAAGGCGAGGTGCAAATTACAGTTGTGGCAACAGGTTTTGATGAGGACCGAATTAACGAATCACGCATGTCTCCGATGGAGAGACTTGCAAGAGTCAAAACGGTCGAGTCGGAAATCGTCGCCATTAATAATCCGGAGGAAGATCTGAAAAATACTTTTTCGGTAAGAGAAGAATCAAAAATGATTATTGAGGAAAAAGTGCCACCAAAAATTCAGAGATCGACAGTTTTTATGCAAAAGGATAAGGAATTGACTGATGAGGATGATGACGATGAATTGGAAATCCCAGCTTTCATTCGAAGAAAAATGGGGAAATAGGCGGAGTTTAGCGAAAATAGTATAATTCAGGCCTTTTGAGGCCTGAATTTTTTTGCCAAAGAGAGTGTTTTGTAATATGATTTAGAAGTTATCTTGGGTCGTAGCCAAGCGGTAAGGCAATGGGTTCTGGTCCCATGATGCGTAGGTTCGAATCCTACCGACCCAACTAAGTATAAAGCGGGTGTGCAGCGAATGAGGCAACTAACTTCTAGCAGATTAGTTTCTTCGATAAAATTATGATAGCATTTTTTGGAATTGCGGGTGGAATTCTTAATACGATCAGATTGTTTCCCCAGGTCTATAAAAGTTGGACAACAAAAAAAACAGCTGATCTGTCGGGATATTTCGTGGCCATTCTATTTCTTCAATCCGTGTTTATAATTCTCTATGGGTTGTATAAGCCGGATCCGATTATTTTTTGGACGAACATCAGTCCGCTTGCATGCTCATTGATTTTAGCGAGGTTGAAAGTAAAATATCAATAATTTGTTTTTATTAACTTTTATGGAAATAAAAATAGCTCCACATGCCGGGTTTTGTTTTGGGGTTCGCCGGGCGGTTGATGTGGCGGAGAAGGCCTTGGAAAGCGGACATAAGGTCTATTGCATGGGATCCTTGATTCATAATCAGCAGGTGATTGAAAAGCTGGAACAAAAAGGACTTGTCACAATCAAAGATCCGGCGGAAATACCGGCGGGGAGTGTTTTTTTAGTGCGCAGTCACGGAATTGATCCGAAAATTGTCGATAATATTATCATGCGAGGCGGAGAAATTTTGGACGCAACTTGTCCGTTTGTGAGACGAGCACAGCTTGTCGCGGAAAAATTCCACAAGGATGGATTTGATGTGATTATTTGTGGTGATCCGCAACACGCCGAAGTAATTGGGATCAACGCTTGGACAAATAACGCGGCGAAAATAATTCATGATGCGAATGAGGTGAAAAATTTGAAATTCAAAGACAAGGTTGGCGTGCTCAGCCAGACAACGCAAAAAAAAGAATTGCTCGATAGTGTCGCGAAAGAATTAGTGAAAAAAACCAAGAATATCTTCGTGGAAAATACAATTTGCCTGGATAGCTCAACCAAGCAGGCGGAAGTATCGGAACTAGCGAAAGTTGTGGAGCTCATGATTGTGATTGGCGGAAAAAACTCCAGTAACACAGGAAAGCTAGTGCAATTGAGTGAAGCGCAAAAGACGCGAACATTGCACATTGAAACAGCACAAGAGCTGGAACCGGAGTGGTTTGATGGCGTTAGGAAGGTTGGTATCGCGGCCGGTGCTTCAACGGCGCAATTTTTGATTGATGAGGCAGTGGACAGAATTAAATCTTTGTGCTATGATACTGCTTAATGTGTTTTAATTGAATTTAATGAAAAAAGAAATAATTTTTCCCATCAGGATTAATAAATATCTGGCCTATAATAATTTTTGTACGCGTCGAGCGGCGGATGAAATTATTAAATCCGGTCGGGTGAAAATTAATGGCCAAGTGGCAGTGCTTGGTGCTAAGGTTTTGGAGACTGACGAGGTGACGATTGACAAGGATATTCGCCGCAACAAAAAGTTGGTTTATCTGGCTTATAATAAACCAGCAGGGATCGTGACGCATAGTCCGCAAAAAGGCGAGCGAAGTATTGAGGATATTTTCAATTATTCGCAAAAAGTTTTTCCGGTTGGACGGCTCGACAAAGATTCCCACGGACTTATTTTGCTTACCAACGACGGTCGTGTAACTGATAGGCTGCTTAATCCTGATCACTTTCATAAAAAAGAATACATGGTTAAGGTTGATCGGACGATTAGTCCGGGATTTATCAAAAATATGGCCGAAGGGGTAGTTCTGGATGATGGGTATAAAACAAGAGTATGCGAGGTGAAAAAAATCAACGATTTGGCTTTTTCTATAGTGCTCACAGAAGGCAAAAAGAGGCAGATTAGAAGGATGTGTGAAAAACTGGAAAGGCGCGTCACTGAGCTTAAGCGTGTGCGAATCATGAATGTACGCCTTGGAGGGCTTAAAACGCGAGAATATCGCGAAATTGAAGGTCTAGAGCAGCTGGAGCTCTTGACCAGTATCGGTATTGACAGATCAGAAATTTAGATTTTCGGGGATATTTATTGACAGGAGCTGAAAAGTACGGTACAATGGCTAGGTTAAAGCTTTAATCAAATTAGTGAAATTTTATTATGTTGGCAATTATCAAAACCGGCGGCAAGCAATATAAGGTCAAGGTCGGAGACAAAGTTAAGATTGAAAAACTGGAAAATGCGGTCGGAAGCATAATTGTTTTCCCGGAAGTGCTTTTTGTGGGTGATGAAAAAGAGATCAAGGTCGGTGCACCTTTTCTAGCAGGCGCGAAAGTGGAAGGCAAAATTCTTCGCACGGAACAAGGCGATAAAGTGACCGGTATTAAATTTAAAGCTAAGAAAAGATATAAGGTTAAATTTGGACATCGTCAAATTTTTAC
>DAIEIZ010000080.1 GCA_027351145.1 Candidatus Moraniibacteriota bacterium
CTTGCGAGTGTTTTGTCCTGGTTGTAACAGGCTAAAACTAAAACACAAAGGGAGAAATCGAAAAAAATAATTTTGGGCGAGTGGTGAAATGGTATACACTCGACACTTAAAATGTCGCGGAGCTTGCTCCATGAGGGTTCGAGTCCCTCCTCGCCCACAAAGACAAATGTGCATGACTGATTTTACTATCATTTCAAAATTTAGAAATAAAGACCAATGCGAAGGACTTGTTTTTGAATTGAAAAAAAGAGGAAAGACTTGCTATGATTTTTGTGCTAAACCCGCTGATCCGGAAAATCCCGATAACTCACCAGAAGAGCAAATGGAAGTTTTCGAAAAAGTGAATGATTTTTTTGATGACGAGTATTTTAACCATGTTTTCGAAGCCGACCTGGCGGGACTTAAAAATGCGAAAAAAGTAATTATGCTGTTGCCGGCAGGAAACTCAGTGCATATTGAAGCGGGTATTGCATATGGATTAGGAAAACCGTTAATATTAATTGGCAAACCGGAAAAACCAGAATCATTGTATCTGATATTTAAGGAAAGATATGATACGATAGATGAATTTTTGAAAACTATAAAATAAAATTGCCGACAAGGTGATTTATTTTTCTTCCGTTTTTATTTTTGCAATAATCTTCGGGATCCGTTTGAAATCCTTGATTAGTGTTTCGCGCATACTGCCATTATAGAGTGCGGCGGCGGGATGGTAGAGTGTGTAGAAAATTTGCTTGCCCATACCTTCGATTTCTCTCCGCATGGCTTTGCCGTGTACTTCGGAAATGCGGAAGCATGGCAAGAATCTTTCCATGGAATGTTTGCCAAGAGTGACGATTAATTTTGGCTGGATTGTTTTGATTTGCGCTAGGAGCCACGGCCAGCAAATGGCGATTTCTTCTGGGAGTGGGTCGCGATTTTGTGGTGGGCGGCATTTGCAAACATTGGCGATGTAGATTTCTTCTCGTTTTAAATTTATTATTCCAAGCATTTCATCCAAGAATTTTCCTGCCGCACCGACAAAAGGCATACCGATTTCATCTTCTTTTTTCCCCGGTGCTTCACCGATGAAAAGAATTTTGGCGTCAGCCGATCCGGCTCCGGGGACGACTTGGGTGCAGCCGGAACGCAATGAACATTGGCTGCAATTTTTCATTAGCTCGTTTAGTTTGCTTAATTGGTTTTGTTTTGAAATCATCTAATTTTAAAGGCTAACTTTTAAATTATTTGAGTTCATGCACTCTGATTAATTTAAAATTATCATTTTCGGTATTCCATATCGCAAAAGTCGGCAAATAAATTTCTCCAGCAATATTACCGGGGTTGAGCATTTTGCAATTGCCAATCATTTCTTCCCAAGGCTTATGCGTATGGCCATAGAAAACAAGACTGTATTTCTTTGTTTCCGCGAGTTTTCTGGCTTCTTGCGGAAAATGAACAAAGGCGATCGGATTTTTGTCAAAATTAACTTCACCGAAATTTTTATACAGGAAAGTGTTGCGATATTTTTTAACCGAGTCTAGTTCGCGCAGTTCGGTATAATCGGCATTGCCGAAGGTATAATAAATTGTGCCGGAAAAATTATCATTTATGAGATCTAATATTTCTTTTGAGGCAAGATCCCCGCAACAAATAAGTGCGGTGATTTTTTGCTCTGCGCAATAGCGCAAAACTTTCCCTAGGTTAACTTCATTATTGTGAATGTCAGAGGTGATGGCGATTTGCATAGGTTAATTTTTGTTTAGTTGATTGAGATATGTGTAAATTGTAGCAGTGTTTGGTTTTGGTCACAATATTGCGGTTTTTGAGCAAATAAAAAACCGGTCAAAGCGGGATTGGTATTGGAGAATTGACAGATTTTTTTAAAAAAGAACTAGATATAAAAAAATTAGCCCCTGAATTTTTTAAGTAGTTTGATATCTTCTATCACTCTGTCATGCTCGGTTTCCAAAATCATATCAATATCATTTTTTTCAGCAAATGCAACAATATTTCGAAAAGCTTTTTTGCCTATTTTTCCATCGCCAATATGTTCATGGCGATCGCGCTTGGAATTGAAATCAGCTAAACTGTCATTGGCATGAAGGAGCTTGATATTTTTTATACCCAATTCCTTGTTGATACGTTCAATAGTTTTTTTGAAATCTCGCCAATCATAACCGGAGGCGAAAGAATGTTGCGTGTCGAGGCAAATTCCGGCGATGGCTCTGCTGCCGGTGCCGTCAATTATGGTTTTTAAATCAGCGAGCGAACTGCCAATAATTTTTCCTGCGCCGGCGCTGTTTTCCAGGAGCAGTTTTGTTTTTCCGGAATAATTTTCCAAAGTTTTTTTGAGCATCGCAATTGCTTTTTGAATTGACTTATCATGTGCCATGCCTTTGGCAGAGCCGAGATGCGTCATGACATATTTAGCGTCGATAAGACTGCCGCGTTCCAGTTCATCGCGCACGATAGAGCTGGAAGCGTGGCGGATGCGATTTTCAAGGGAAGCGAGATTTATATAATACGGAGTATGAATATAGGTGTTTTGTATTTTAAATTTTTCAGATAGAGTTTTAAATTCTTTACAAATTTCCGGCGTGAGCTCCGGAGCTTTGCCACCACGCGGTGAGCGAGTGAAGATTTGCATTGCTTCGCAACCCAAAGTGCTCGCGCGTTCCGGTGCGTTTTGGATTCCGCCAGCGATTGAAATGTGAGCGCCGATTTTCATATTGATTAATGGCTATTTTTTTATGGTTTTATTCTAGCACAAAGTATGAATAGCAAAGAAATCATTCGGATTTTTAATTTCTTTGCCTGCTGTCAGACAGACCATTTTATAATTTTTAAAAAAATCAAAATATTGAAGATTTTATTCAATCTTCCATCCATTTTCTGTTTCGACAATTCTGCCTTTGATTTCAAAGCCGCTAGCAAGTTCATGTCCGCCTCCGCCGAATTGGGCGGCGAGAGTTGAAACATTGATGCCTTTGTATTTTTCGCTTCGCAGGCTGCCCTTGATAATTCCATCATCACGCTCAGAAAGGACGAGGGAAAATTTTGTGCCTGGGACAGTATTGAGAATTGTGGCAACTTGCGCAATATCTTCTGTTGTGGCGCCAAATTCCGCAATGTCGGTCTTGGTAATAACCGAAGTAATCATGCCATTTTCCTGATTGATACGGGCTCGTTCAAACGCGCGTCCCCATAGTTTCAAGGTGGAAATTTTTTTACTGTTAAAGGTGGCGTTAACAATTTTTGTCATTGGCGCTCCTTTTTTCATGAGTTCCGAAATAATGCCTAAAACATGTGAAGTTGTATTTGAATGCTGCAATATTCCGGTATCAGCAATGATGCCTAATGTAAGAAAGGTGGAAATTTCACGAGTTATTTCAATGCCACTGAAAACAAAAAAATCATAAATTATTTCACAAACCGAAGAATACGTCGAATCAACAATCGCAATGTCGCATTTAATCGAAATATCGGGGTGATGATCGATGATTGCGGTAATTTGATTTGAGTCCGCTTGTGGAAGAATTTTTTCAAAGCCACGCTCAACACTATCAGCAGCAATTATTAGCTTGTATTTTGATAATTCGAGACTGTCAGGATGGATAAACTTAGCTGATGAAAATGGGACCAAATATTCCGGTAGTGGATCGAAGCACGCAATGTCAATGTTTTTTCCTAGGGACTTAAGATACTCTTTTAAAGCCAAGACAGAACCGACAGTGTCTCCATCGGGGTGTGTGTGAGTAAAAAGCAATATATCTTGTGAGCCATGAATTGTATAATTCAGGGTATGAAATTCTTTGGCGAATTTGTGCATAAAAATCAAAATCGAGCGAAGTTTGATTAGAGTTCTTTCAGTAGCTTTTCGATTTTGTCAGCCTCGCTCTCAGTAAAATCGCTGCGAAATTCAATGCGAGGGAAAGGTTTTATGTGAAGTTTCTTGTTGAGACCAAGCTGGATATTGCGGCGCTCTTTTTCGAGCGTTTTAATTGCATAGGAAAACTCGCTTTCCGGAAAAACACTGACGAACACTCGAGTATAGCGAATATCGGGAGAAGTGTCAACTTTTGCGATTGTTACAAAAATCCCGCTTTTTAAGGAGAGATCTTTTAAAATTATATCATTGACATATTTTCGCACGAGTTCATTGATTTTTGGGAGGCGATTTGCAGACATACTGGGAAAATTTTAAATTAGAAATTGGAAATTTTAAATTAATGCTAAGCTATTTGGCTATTTTAAATTCAAGGATTGAAAATTGAAAGACTGCATTGTTCAAGAAAGCAGAAAAATTAGAAGATAAAATTAAAAAGAAAAAGCCTAGAGAATCTTTTTCTTGAGGTCTTCTTTGAAAGAAATCAGGGTATCGTCAACTTTGATTTTTATTTCTCCGATGAAAGTGATTCCGCATTCTTCCGGGGCTTTGCAATCATTAACGTTAACTTTGTTGGATTGAAGATTTCCCATAAGACCTTTTCCGATGATTGTGCCATTTCTTTCTACTTCCAAAGAGGAATTATTTTCAATGCGGCCCTTTGTGACTTTACCGCCAATGATCATGTCTTTTTTTCCAGTCTTGAAAATAGCGAGTACTTTCATTTTGCCGTAATCGACTCTTTCGAATTCATCCGGGAGCATGGCAATGAGACGAGCTTTGATGTCATCGATTAATTCATAGATGATTTTATAATTTTTTACTTCAACATTGGCAGTTTCTGCCATTCTTTTGGCAACGGGGGTGATTTCCACATTAAAACCGAAAATAATTGATTTGGAACTTCCGGCATAACGGACATCGGATTCAGTGATATTGCCGACGCCGGTACCGACGTAGTCAATGGCAACTTTGTCATTTTTGATTTCCCCGAGAATTTGTTGAATGGCTTCAAGCGAACCATGGACATCTGATTTGATGATTATGTTGAGCTTGGAAACATTCCCGCTAGCAATACTGGAATAGATTTTTTCAGTATTGAGATTGGTTCCGCTTTCGGCATGAGAAAAAATCTTGGCCTCACTGAGTTTTGTTTGCCCAATTGATTTTGAGGCGACTACTTGTAAGATGTCATTAGAATTTGGAGTGGCATGAAGGCCAATTAGGCTCACTGGCGTACCAGGCTTAGCTTCGATTATTCTTTTTCCAGTAAAATCTTCCAGTCGCCTCACTCGCCCAAATGTTGTGCCGGCGATCACATCTTGACCTTCCTTGAGGGTGCCGGTCTTAACCAGTACGGTGGAAACCGGTCCTTTATGGGGGTCAAGATGAGCCTCGAGGATAATGCCAAGAGCGGTTCTTTCATGATTAGCTTTGAAGTCTTCTACTTCGGAAATGAGAAGAATGTTATCCAAGAGGTCATCAATCCCGATATTTTGCTTGGCGCTGATTTTGGAAGAAAGAACTTGTCCGCCCCATTCTTCAAGCAGGATGCCATTTTCGGCTAGCTCTTGTTTAACCCTTTGCACGTTGATATCAGGTTTGTCAATTTTATTAATTGCAACAACGACGGGAATTTTTTTAGTCAAAAGATATTCAATTACTTCTTTGGTTTGCGGTCGAACGCCATCATCAGCGGCGACAACGAGAACGGCAATGTCGGCGAGACTTACTCCTCGTTCGCGCATGGCAGAAAAAGCGGCGTGACCAGGAGTGTCGATGAAAGTAATAAGCTGACCTTTTTTCTTAACTTGGTAGGCGCTGATATGTTGAGTGATTCCGCCGGACTCTTTCATGGCTACGCTAGTTTTTCTGATTGTGTCGAGAAGTGTGGTTTTGCCGTGGTCGACATGACCTAGGATTGTGACAACGGGAGGGCGAGACTTTAAATTTTCTCCTGATTTTGCTTCATCTTTGCAGATCTCGAGTAATTTTTCGAGCGTCATTGTGTCTCCCGCGTCAAGAACTTCTTCAGTGGCATCGAAGCCGAGGTCGCTGGCAATAATGGAGGCAGTTTCGAAGTCGATTTTCTCATTGATTGTGGCGAAGATGCCATTTTTGATTAGTTCTGTGATGATGATATTGACCGGCATATTCAAAAGCTCACCGAATTTTTTGACGGTGACTGATGGTGGAAGGATGACTTTTTTTCTTTCGACTTCAAGCATGATATTTTTAAACTTAGAAAATTATTTCTTTTTTTCCGGCAGCAGCGCAGTTTTAATGGCCTCTTTTTCTTCGCCAGTAAGAGGAAAGTTTGGTGATTCTCCAGCCGTTATGGCTTTAGCATAGACTCTTGTGCCTTCTTTGGTATAGAGGGCGGTGATAGTAATTCCGTTATTTTTTCCGTTTAGAAGCGCAATTGAAAAGCTTTGATTTCCGCCAACATCCTTGAAAGGATTGAATCGAATAGTGGAAATTTTGTGGATTCCACGCATTGCTAGATTATTGATTTTATTGGAAATGGCATAGAGTTCCTGAATGTCTTTGTCTAGTATTTTCAGATTTTTAGCCTGGCCCAGGAGTATTTCTTCCAGGTTTTTTACCTTTTCACCTTTCCAAAACTCTCGATTTGTAGCTTGAATTTTTCGCAGAGCCAAGTGCAAAAAAAAGTTCCAAATTAGCATTAAAATTAGGAATATGAAAAAAAAGATCGACAAGATTGCTATATTTGATTCAATTAGAGTATTAACGCTTTCCATATTTAAACTGCGGAACTTTATGATAGAGTACTTTTTCCTTTAAATTAGGTTTTCTTACTATTCAGACTAGCATTAAAAAATGGTTGTGTAAAGCTTTCGTGCTATCAAAGAAATTCTTCAATTTCGCTCAGGATGACGAAAAATAGTATTTTTTATCAATTGACCAGAAGGTCTTTTTGTGCTAAAATTAAAGAAAATAACTTATAAAAAATAAAAAATATGGATCGGAAAGCAAAAATGGAGGCGTTTATCGGTTCAAGCTCGCTTAGTGATGAGGATAAGGCCAGTTGGATGAAAATGCTGGAGACTTCTCAAGAAAATTTTATTGAAAGTCTTTCGGAAATTCTAGAACAGTTTCCAGATGAGCTTCCTTGGTTTAATGATATATATAAAAGAAAAAGAGCGGTACTTGCTCTTTTTGAAAGTAATCGGGCGGAGGGACAGGCGCAGCTCAAGGAAATCTATGAAGAAGAAAAAACTAGGATTGAAGAAATATTAAACAGATAAATTTGGATAAATATATGAAATTTAGATCAGGAGAGGCACCGACAGAAAGCATTGCCAATAAAAAAGAAAATAATGTTGCTTTGGGACATACTAAATCAGGTTGTGAGCAAAAATTAGAAGGACTGGATGAGCATGTTCGCTTGCAAGTGAAAAATGAAATAACTAAATTAAATGAAATTATCGCGGAGTTTCCGAAGAATGAAGATGATGGATCTGATGGAGAAGCTGAGGAGAATGATGGTGGTGCTGCAAAGAAAAAACACAGTACAAAATTTGTGAAAGCGGTAGCGATGGCGGTGGTGCTTACGGGCCTTTCGTCATTTACGGCAAAGACTGCCGAAGCGAGAGGAGTGATTGCTGACATGGTTTCGATAGGTCTTACCGGGCATACGGAGGAGGAATGGAGGGCAATGCAAAGAGCACGCGTGCGAGTATATAATAATGCTGTGAATCGAAGCGAAAGGGCAAAGGATGTGGAGTTTAATGAATGGGCTAATGATGTCCGGAGTCAAAGGAATAATATGCGAGCTAATCCGGATAATAGAAAAATCGAAGCAGAAAATTGGAAGCTCGTGCAAGAAGCTTTGAGAAATCTAAAAAAAGATCCTCGGTATAATGGCAATGAGCAGGGCAGGATTGACGCAGGCCAGAAGATTTTAGATGATTATCACAAGCGGATTAATGGTTTGAGATAGGTTCAGAAGGATATTTTCGAGATAACGCCCGGGCAACTTCAGTGTCGGGCGTTTTTATTTTTAGACAACGATTTTTCTGTCGGTTGTTGCTTTTCGAATTTTATTGTAAAATAGAAGAGTCAGAAAGCGGTTTTGAAATTTATTTCCACCACCTGTTTGCTTTTTAGATTTTATGTCATATTAAGAATAGTTATTTTATTATTGTGGGGTCAAATAATTTATAAAACACTATGCGTTTGCGCCGTTGGCGTGGGCAAAAAAAGTGGTGAAGGAAAAAATGGAAAATCAAAATAAAATGAACATGAATGGTGCCGCCGGCAATTTTGGTGATTTGCCTTTCGGATTGAAATTTATTGATCCGCGCGCGATTATTGATACATTGGAAGTTGCAGCGGGGATGCAAGTGGGTGACTTTGGTTGCGGAACGGGTTATTTTACTTTTCCTTTAGCGGAAAAAGTCGGACAGAGCGGAAAAATATATGCATTGGATATTTTGAAAGAAAAACTGGAAGCAATAGAATCAGAAGCGAAGGTTTTGGGGCTTAGCAATATCATTGCCAAAAGAGCAAATTTGGAATTAGTTGGCGGATCAAAATTGGATGGGGACAGCTTGGATTTGGTTT
Organism: Candidatus Moraniibacteriota bacterium; assembly: GCA_027351145.1. GTDB lineage: Bacteria > Patescibacteriota > Minisyncoccia > Moranbacterales > UBA2206 > UBA9630. The sequence goes on from DAIEIZ010000080.1 coordinate 8,456, forward strand.
GCTTGGTTAACATGCTGTTTCAAAATAAAAACAAGAATTTGATAATAGAAGAAGCTGCGCGAGTTCTCAAAAAAGGCGGGAAAATTTTAGTCGTCGAATGGAATGCAAACGATTCTTCTTTTGGTTCGGAGAGCGAGTTGCGCATTTCCAAAGAAGAGATATTTGTGCTTGCCCAGAAAAGCGGACTTTCAGTTTCAAGGGAAATTAAAATTAGCGATTTTCATTTTGGGGTAATTTTGGAAAAATAAGTTGTTTATTTTGCAAATCTGTACCGCTAAAACAGGACGCGCGAATGGTAAATGTTAAAATTTTATGAAACAAAATAAATTTAGAATTTTTTCAGCTTTATTTTTGATAGTTGGCATCCTGACAATTTCCGGTTGCGGGTGCAAGCCGACCGTGCAAAAATATAAAGTTAACTTGGAAGTCTGGGGGGTGTTGGATGACAGTGATGCTTATGCTGAGATATTTAAAAATTATCGCGATTTGAATCCGAATGTTGGAGAAATTGTTTATAAGAAGCAACGCATCGAGACATATCAGAAAGACTTGGTTGATGCTCTGGCTTCGGGAAAAGGTCCGGATATTTTTTTGATTCAAAATACGTGGTTGCCGGCTTTTGCCAATAAGATAACGCCCGCACCAAAAACAGTCCTTACGGAACAGAAGTTTCGCAAGGATTTCGTGGATGTTTGCGTGAATGATTTTGTTTCCAATGGAGATGTTTTTGCCGTACCGCTTTCAGTCAATTCTCTCGCACTTTATTATAATAAGGACTTGTTTAATGCGGCAGGAATTGTCTCGCCGCCAAAAACTTGGGATGAATTTACGGCTGATGCGGAAAAGATTACAAAAATAAACGCTATGGGAGAAATCAATCCTTCCGGAGCGGCAATAGGAACAGCATATAATATTAATCGTTCAACGGATCTTTTGGCTATGCTGATGATGCAAAATGGCGCTATGCTGAGAGATGATAGCGGGCGAATTGATTTGAGCAAAGATGCAAATGCGAGCAAAGCGTTGGAATTTTATACGAATTTTTCCAGAAGTTCAGCGCCGAATTATTCTTGGAATCCCCAGATGCACTATTCTGTTGATGCTTTCTCTGAAGGGACGCTTGGCATGATGCTTAATTATTCTTGGCAGGCGGATGTGATCAAAGCCAAGTCGCCTAAATTAAATTTTTCCGTGGCGGAAATTCCGCAGCTGAATCTTTCTGCGCCGGTTAATTATGCCAACTATTGGGGCTATGCGGTTGCGAATAATAGGATAGCTGATCCGAAAAACAAGGCGGTGCCAGTTTCAAATGATCTTCGCATCGCTGAAGCTTGGAAGCTTTTGACTTATCTCACGACAAAAGCGGAAACGCAAAGTGTTGTGCCAACCTCGGCGACAGCTGTTGTGCAAAAACCGGTGAATGCGAAGGATCCAGCGAGCATATATCTGGAAAAAACCGTGCAGCCGGCAGCGAGAAGGGATTTGATTGAGACTCAGAAAGATGATGTTAATTTGGGCGTTTTTGTAAAAGGTAATTTGATAGCAAAGAGTTGGAAACAAAATGACCCAGCCGCGATAGAATCGATTTTCGGAGAAATGATCAATAATGTCAATCGCGGTGCGATGAATGTCAGGGATGCTCTCAAGACTGCCGAAGGAAAAATCCAACAAATAGAGACAAAGTAAATCCCAGTAAATTTTATAAATAAAAAAATGCAAAGAAAGAAATATTTTTTTAGTTTGGTGGTTTTGGCGGTTTCTGTTTTTGGTATCTTGCCTAGAGGAACCAAGGTTAGCGCGGCTGGTGGTTGTTGCTATTATTCTACAGCAAGCCCACCATATAGCGTGGCTTGCTCAGGGATTACTTGTGACGCTTGTGGTGTAGGTTCTTTAAGCAATTGTTGTGATGGAATGCCCTTGGCTTCCACTGATCCCCGGTGTACGAGTGGGAACATAGTTTCAGAAAAATGTTGTGTTCATGGTGATGGTGATTGTGGCGAATATGCTCAGGGACATGGGACATGTTCTGGAACTGTAAAAGATGGCGCATGTGCTGATTATCCTAACGACTGCAATGGCTTTGGAACTCCGACTGGGTGTTGTGTTGATAGTAGTGGAGCGAGTCCTGTATGTGAAAGTCCCAAGGCTGATGGAACTTGTAATCTTGGAACAAGGAAAGACGGAGCTTGCTCTACATATTGCCCTACCTCAGGTCCTACCGGCGCGTCTGCTACGTCGATCGCGTTTATTAATCCAATTACATCCAATTCAATCAGTGATGTTTTGGGAAAAGTTATGACGGCGCTTTCAGGGCTGGTGATCACTTTGGCGATTATTTTTATTGTGCTTGGTGGAATCCTCTATATGATGTCAGCGGGAGACCCTGGAATGATTACCCGAGCGAAAGCCTGCTGGCTTTCTTCAGTGATTGGTTTGGCGATTGTTGTTGCAGCGCCAACATTTCTCAAAGAAGTGATTAATGTTCTTGGCGGATCATTGAAGAATGACACGCTGACGTCCGCTCTGACATTTACGGATATTGCAAAAAATATTTTAAATTTGCTCTTGTCTATCGTAGGAATTATTGCTATAATCAGTCTAGTGATTGCCGGTGGAATGTATATGACTGCCTATGGCGATGAAACGCAGATGGGAAAAGCGAAAAAGATGGCGGGGTGGGCGGTTGTCGGAATTGCGGTTGCGTTGGGCTCGCTTGTTATTGTGAAGCAGGTAGCGTCTCTGATTACGGGCAGTTAGAAAAAAAGAAAAAATGATTTCAGGATATGGATAAAAAATAAAAATAGAAGGAGGTGTATCAATGAAAAATAAAATTAAAGGACTGGTTTATGGAGCTTCGGTTGCGGCGTTGACGTTGCCTGCTGTGGTGGGTGCATATGGATCTTTTGATCCAACGGCCGGAGGTAGCACGGGTCTTGCTGGTGGTAGTCTTATGGACATTATAACCAATATCATGAAGTGGCTTCTCACGGCAGTGGGAATTGCCGGAGTGATTGGGTTTGCAATCTCCGGAATTCTTTATCTCACAGCCGCGGGAGATGAAACCAGAATTAAAAGCGCCAAGAGTGCAATGGTGGCTTCTATCACGGGAGTGATTGTGGCAATCGTTGGTGTTGTAGCGCTTACAGCTGCTAATACTATGCTCAAGGGAACAGGATCATTCTAGTAAAAAATTTTTTGTTAGTCTGAAATAGTCTCGACTTGTCGAGACTATTTTTCTTTTTCTTTTTATGCTATAATTTGAGGGTAATAATTTTTTTAATTTAAAAAAATGCGAATAAAAAAAATAAACGAAAAAATAAGCTTGGCGGCGTTGGTTTTTTTGGGACTTATCTTGAGCTCAGTGGAAAAAGTTTTAGGTGGTTGGGATGTTACTACTCTGGACTCTTATAACCTTCCTGATCCATCTGATGGTATTTATGGAATAATCTCGAATATCCTAGAATGGCTTTTGACGATCGTGGGTATCGTTGGCGTTATTGGTTTTATTATCTCCGGGCTAATGTATCTGACTTCTACGGGCGAAGAGGCAAAAATTAAGGTTGCAAAAAGTGCGATGACTGCTAGCATTACTGGTGTGATTGTGGCAATCTCTGGAGTTGTGGTAATTAAGGCGGTAGATAACATATTGAATGCTACTAATAGTTCGTTTTAGTTATCTAAAAAGGTACTTATTTCAAATATGAAAAATAGAACAAAAATATTTTTAGCGTTAAATTTGTTTTTTTTTGTTGCAATATTCCTGGCAAGAACCGTTCACGCAGCGAGCTTAACTTATCCTGAAACGGGACTTCCTGCTAATGCAGATGGAATTAAAGGTGTTTTTACGAATGTAGCTAATTGGCTTTTAAGCATCATTGGCATTATCGCGGTTATCGGTTTTGTGATTTCCGGGTTTCAATATTTTCTTGTGGCAACGGATGAAAAAAAATTGCAAACAGCCAAAAGGTCAATGGTCGCTTCCGCGATTGGTATTGTTGTGGCACTTTCCGGCGTAATCGCGATTAAAACAGTTAATATGCTATTGAAAGGATAGTGACCTTTTCAGTGGGATTATTTTTTAGAAAACTAAAACAGGCAAACTCGATGATACTTGAGTTTGCCTGTTTTTTTTCACCTCCTGGTGTTATCGATCAATGTCGATGGTTACGTTGGCAGCGCCAGTTGGTGAGCAAACACCAACTACCTGCCTGTCGTTTAATACTTCAAAT
>DAIEIZ010000035.1 GCA_027351145.1 Candidatus Moraniibacteriota bacterium
CTGTTTTTCATGGTGGCAATAATGCCATAATTTACCTCAAAGACATAGCGACCGTAGAAGAAAGGTCAATCAAGCGCACTACTTATTCGCGTTTTTCCATTGAAGGTGCCCCACCAGAGTCATCAGTCAACATCGACATCATCAAAAAAACCGGCGGATCGATTATTGACACTTCCGACCAATCAAAAGCGACGGTTGATCGCATGATAAAAACTTTCACTCCGGGCATGCGCTATGCCGTAACTACTGATTTTTCAAAACAGATCAATAAAGATTTCACCCAACTCACCCACGATTTTCTAGTAACCTTGATTCTGGTTTTCGGCGTACTCTTCTTAATTGTCGGCATTAAAGAAGCCATCGTGGCAGGCCTCGCCATTCCCTTGGTTTTCTTTGCTACTTTTGGTGTCATGAATCTCACAGGAATTACGCTCAATTTTCTTTCCATTTTTTCACTCATTCTAGCGCTGGGACTTTTAGTCGATGATGCAATTGTAGTAGTAAGCGCCACTAAACAATATCTGAAAACAGGAAAATTCACTCCAGAAGAAGCAGTACTTCTTGTGCTCAACGATTTCAAGGTCGTACTCACTTCAACCACACTCGCCACCACCTGGGCCTTTTTGCCATTACTCTTTGCCACAGGCATCATCGGATCATTTATCAGATCTATTCCGATTACTGTTTCCGTAACCCTTATCGCATCACTGCTCATTGCTCTTATGATTAACCATCCGCTCGCTGCCGTGCTCGAGCGCATTCGCCTCACTAAAAAAGCCTTCTGGATATATTTCAGCCTCCTTTCCGCTCTAGTTATTTTTCTCTTTGCTCAAAAAAATATCTACACAATTATTTTTGGTCTGATTTTCATTGTCATCCTGTTTATCCTTGGCAAATGGTATCTGCATAAAGGTAAAAACAAATTAGCGGAAAATGAAAAACTAATGAATCGCGAATGGCAAGATGATAAAGCCATCAAGGAAAAATTGCGCCGCCAAGGATCGCATGAGGATCAGGATTTTTGGAGTCGCCTCATGCATGGAATCATTCATTTCGATGCAGTTATTCCGATCTATGAAAAATATTTGCGCATGCTTGTTTCTACCAAAAAAAGACGTTTGACTGTGATTTTTGCCACTCTTGCACTTTTTATTTTTGCCATCATTCTACCAATCGTCGGGATTGTCCCAACAGAATTTTTTCCCGCCGCTGATGCTGATAATATCTATCTCACTTTTGAAGCGCCGATTGGTCTCAAGCTAGACGAGACAAACAAATTGGCAGCACAAATGGAAGAAAAGCTCTTGCACTATCCCGAGATCAGCAACTATTCCACTGTTGTTGGACAGCCAGGAGCATCGCCCAGTAATGAAGGCGGCACTATCACGACTAGCGTTTCGCATCTTGGTGGAATCGTAATAACCCTTGTGGACAGAAAAGACAGAAATATCACCTCTTTCGATCTAGCCAAAAAAATTCGTGATGATATGAATACAATTTCCGGCGTTACAATCAAAGTCGAAGCGCAAGGCGGCGGACCGCCATCTGGAGCAGCTTTTGAGGCAAGAATTATTGGAGAAGATCTTCAAGTACTCGACAAAATTGCCAATGATCTCCGTCCTAAACTCGCAAATATTCCCGGCGTAATAAATATCGACACATCCCTAAAACCCGCTCCGGCCGAATATACTTTCATGCTCGACAGTGCCAAAATGGAACTCTATAATTTAAATGCCGCACTGATCGGGTCAACCGTTCGCATGGCCATTTCCGGCACCAAAATTAGTACCGTCATCAAAGACGCGAAAGAAATTGATGTTAATGCAAGTTTCTTGGAAAACAAACTTCCCGACCTCGCCTCTGTACAAAATTTGCAAATCACCAACCTTAAAGGTCAACCGGTCTTTCTGAAAGACGTAGCTAAAATTGAACTTAAACCATCTGTCGGAACAATCACACACATCGATCAGAAAAAAGCAGTTCTTCTTTCAGCTGGCGTAGATGGCAACACGCGCGCCAATACTGTTGTTGCCGAGTTTCAAAAGAAAATCGCCAGCAACTACAAATTGCCAAATGGCTATTCAATTGTCTATGGCGGCGAAAATGAGCAGAATGCAGAGTCAGTCACATCTATTATGCGCGCGATGGTCATTGCAATGATGCTCATTCTCTCTACACTCATCATCCAATTCAATTCCTTCAAACAATCCCTGATCGTACTTGTCACATTGCCACTTGCCCTTATCGGGGTTTTCATCGGTATGGCTATCTTTCAAATTACATTGAGTTTTCCCGGCCTCATCGGAATTCTTGCCCTCTTTGGCATTGTTGTTAAAAATGCAATCATTCTCATTGATAAAATCAATCTCAATATTAAAAGCGAAATTCCTTTCTTTGAATCAGTTGTTGACGCCGGAAAATCCAGAATTGAAGCCATATTCATTACTTCCATCTGCACAATTTTCGGCATTATTCCCATCACCCTTTCCAATGAAACCTGGCGAGCATTGGGTAGTACTATTGTCTTTGGATTGATCCTATCTTCATTTCTCACGCTTTTTGTTGTTCCTGCCTTATACTTGACTTTAGTGAAAGAAAAAGAAAGATTTTAGTTTTTCGAATTATTATGCGCCTTCACATAATCCCGAATAATGGGCATAAACTTTTCACCATACTGGGCAAGCTTCATCGCACCCACACCACTGATCTGCAAAAAGCTATCCTTACTCACGGGAAAATAATAGGCCATTTCTTGGAGAGCGACATCGTTAAAAATAACAAATGGCGGAACATTTTTTTGATTGGCTAGATTCTTGCGCAATGCGCGCAACTGCTCAAACAATTCCATATCATATTCCAATACACCTTTTTTTCGCTCGACACTTTCCGATTCCTTCTCAAACTGCGGTGCAGGCAAAATAATTTTCTCACGATTATTCAAAAACTTTTTCCCGCGATTAGTCAAATATATGGTCGGATATTCACTATCATTCTTCGTAATCAAGCCTTTAGCGATAAGCAAATTGATAAAATACATAATCTCCTCTTCGCTTATGTTTTTAGCAATCCCAAAAACGGAAAGCTTGTCATGTCCAAGTTCGAGCACTTTTTTCACGCGTGCGCCACGCAGAACACTTAAAACATATCTCCCGCCAAACCTTTCCCCTGTTCGCACAATGGCGGAGAGAATTTTTTGTGTAATGATTGTCGCGTCAACCTCTTCTTTGGGAACGAGACATACATCACATCCGGCGCAATTTTCTGCGACTTGTTTTTCACTAAAGTATTTCAAGAGATATGCTCGCCGGCAGGTCCGCAGTTCCGCGTATTCTACCACTTGTGCCAACTTTTTTTGCGCACTTTCTCTTTCTGCTTCATTTCGAATATCTCGCAGAAAAAAATTATGTTTTATTGTATCTCCATAAGAATAGAAAAGCACGCACTCACTGGGAAGCCCATCGCGTCCGGCGCGTCCCGTTTCTTGATAGTAGCCCTCGATAGATTTCGGCAAACTATAATGCACGATGAGCCGCACATCCGGCTTATCAATCCCCATTCCAAATGCAATCGTCGCCACAATGATTTGCACTTCATCGCGCACAAACTTTTCTTGCGTCTCTTTGCGCCGCTCACTTTCCAATCCGGCATGATAGGCCGCTGCCTTAAAACCTTCACGTTTCAAATTCACTGCAAGGTTTTCCGTTTCTTTGCGCGAAAAACAATAGATGATCACTGAGCAATCGGAATATTTTTTAAGTAAAGCCAATAAATTAGTAAAGGCATTCTTTTTCGGCCGCACAACATAGGACAAATTCGGGCGGTTGAAACTGGAAATAAAAACATGCGCTTCTTGCATCTCAAGCTGTCGCACAATATCCTCACGCACCCGATCAGTCGCCGTTGCTGTGAGCGCTATCACCGACACAGTTGGAAAAAGATTTCGCAGTTTCGCAAGATTGCGATAATCCGGTCGAAAATCATGACCCCACTCCGAGATACAATGCGCCTCATCAATGGCAATCAAACTGATTTTTAAGGTTTTGAGAAAAGATTGAAAATAATCCAAAGCCAAACGCTCCGGCGCGATATAGAGAATTTTCAGCTCGCCTGTTTGCGCTTTGTTTTCAATCTTGGAAATTTCTGAAAGTTCCAGCGTGCTATTGATAAACTCTGCCGCAATTCCATTGGCACGAAGTGAATCAACCTGATCTTTCATCAGCGCAATAAGCGGTGAAATAACAAGAGTAATCCCTGAAAATTTGAGTGCGGGAAGTTGATAGCAAAGCGATTTTCCTCCTCCGGTTGGCATGAGCACAAACGCATTCTTTTTTGCAAGTACATGTGTAATAATATCCGCTTGAAGCGGACGAAACTGGTCATAGCCAAAGTATTTTTTGAGGGTTTGGTGCATAGAAAAATAAAATCAGAGATTTTTAGCCCATACCTAAATATGCGGGCTAAAAATAGCAAGCTACTTTCATACTATAACTAAATTCCGGGAAGATGGCAAAATAACCGAATTTATAACGAATATAGCTAAAAATAGTTGCTCTTTTCTGTTGTGGAAAATTGATAATTGATAGTTAACAGTTAACTATCAACTAACCTGACATTTGCTCTGAGCCAGCTACTTTATTTCAAGTCAAACTCTGATAGTCTTACCAGCCAAATAGCTTAACTTTTGGCTAATCCACAAACCAAAAGGATATGTTTTTTGATCAATAAATAAATTTTCTCAATCAACTGAATTAATGCCTGGAAAGAGGCAAGATTAAGTCCTTCTCTCCTGGTCCGAAATTAGCCAAGAAAGAATTGCGCCTCGCCCAAGAAGACCTGGCGATGTCTTTGAAAAACTTGGAAGAGAAAAACTATCACTGGAGCATTGTTCAATCCCACTATTTCATGTTTCACTGCGCTACGCCTTCTTTCGGTGAATTGTCTAAACTATAAATTGCCTTTCGGAACATCTGGCATCATCTTATTGATTTTATCCTCATCGTCACAGCGATATTTTTTGCTTGGCACGTAAAAACTCTTGTTCGGACCATAGCAACCATCGTTGTGATTATTCAAAACAGCAAGGAAAGGCATCAAGAAGCCCATATTTTGATCGGTAAATTTATGATATAGACTGCTCAAAGTCTCAATGCGCTTATCCTGATTCATTCTGGCAAAAATACCCATATCATCCCAAGTAAGCCCGCTCCAGTCAAGATGCAGCAAGACATTGTTAGAAATTAAGCTGTAGCGTTTGTTCCATAAAAGCGCCCAACAAGAGGAAAATTTGCTTGAACACGGCTGGTCCTCAACTGAACCGTTACTATCAATCCCTACACCGCCTTCAATATAATCAAACAAGCGCAAATATCTTTCATCCATAATAGAATTTGTCTGCGCACCAATGATAATTTGTATATTTTTTTCCTTGGCATATGAGCGCATATCATCCAGCACGTTCTTGACTTGCGTATTGTCAAAATTCGGATTCTCATCCTGCAATTCAATTTGTCCAAACATAAAACTTTGAATGCCAATATCCATTGCTCGGTGTGTAATAGATTTTAAATATCTTTGATATTCCGGCTTATCAATTGAAGGGATGCAACTATTTTTTTCCCAATGATTCTTATCCTGTCCGCGACACATTTTATCAAATTTAAACTCGTGGTCCCAGTTTGGATCAACATATCTCCGTCGAGTGGAAATTGCTTCTGCCAAGAACATTCCATAGACCACCGGATTTTTATCCATTCCTTTCATGATTTCGACGGCTTTCTCAAAATCTGGCGGATGAAGCCAGGTCTCAAGTGCTCGATGCAGATAAACGCATTTTGAACGTTCGAGTGTTTTTGTAATTTCACCAGTTTTATCGCCATAACCAGAAAGAAATCCGTCAGCCACACAGCCATTTTTCTTGATCTGATCCATTGAAATTGGTCCGGGAGTAAAATGCCACTCCTCTTTTATCGGAGTTTCTGAAAAAGTTTTTTTTACATGTTTTTGAAAAATAGTTCCGGGAAAATTATCCAGTTCGGAAATAATTTTTGTATTTTTATGCAGCAACCAAAGCACTCCTGCAAAAGAAATAACTATCACAAAAATGACAACTCCAAAATGAATTCTCTTGTGCCAAAAAGATGGCTTTTCTTTCGGTTTGTATAAATTAAAATCCATTTGATTTTTATATATAGCCTTAGTTAGCTGCAAGCTAAAAAAGTTAGCTTCTCCCGAGAGCAACTTTTATTATAACCCAAAAAACGAAAATTAAAAACGACTCGAAAAACAAAAACACAAATGTCGTTCTATTCTAATTAAAAATACGACATAAGATACAATTAGTATGCCTAAATACATAATTGTAGAGTCTATGCCGCATC
>DAIEIZ010000023.1 GCA_027351145.1 Candidatus Moraniibacteriota bacterium
CTTTCTGTTTATTCTCAAGGAATAATGCGTCATACTCCCATTCTGGACCATAAAATAAACCCTTAAACATATTTAGCCCGGCCATAGCATTATCCCAAAAACTCTTGAAATCATTGAAACCATTGGCGGTTGTTTCCAGGATGATCGGCGTATCATTCACCACCGCTTGCATCACTCCGGTCATCAATTCGTCCATATTGGTACAAAATGCCACCTCAGTCAGATGGAGAAAAGTAATGTCATCACCACGGCCAAAACTGCCAGACTTGGCCGTTCCAATGCGTAGCGAATTGGTAAAAGGTCGCCCGGTAGTTTTGCTGATTCCCTCATAAACCAACTCGTGCTTAGAGTTATATTTCATCGGAATCTTTAGATTATTTCTAAGCTCAAAGGATCGCAAGAAATGTTTGGCTCTTTCCAGTTGCTTTCCGGCGGCATCAGCATCGAATGACATCGAAACACAACGCTCATTCTCGCCAAAGATTAGCTTGATGACTGCAATCGCCAATGCAACTGATGAAAAGCCCATCTTACGCGCTTTGAGCACAACAACAAGCAAATTCATTCCCAGCTGTTCCACAAAATGCTGTTGCGCAGGATTGAGATTGAAAGGGATCTCGATCTTGTTCTTATCAACAATCGTCAGCTCAGTTTCGATTGCTCTTTTGTAACCTTCTGAATTAAATACCATAGTCGCTTTTTTTATCGTTGATTAAATTATTTACCTGAATCGGAACATTTATCGTTGGGCTGTTTCCCTCAATTCCGAGTATCTTTCCTAGCTTAGTGTGATAGCCATCGCGGACAGTATGATCAGGCTCCTCAATCTTTTTGTACTTAGTCCGACCATTTTTATATTTTCCAATCGCTTCAAAGGTTATTTTTTTAGCTTCCAATCCTTCTTTTAGCCCTTCAAAGTATTTTTCCTTTCCCAATCCGTATCCCGACAAAATAACGTCAATACTAACCTTTGCTAACTGGCGCGCTCCAAGCACTCCGCAAGATTTATCCTTGCAATCAGGATGCAGTTCTTTATATGCTCTCGTGGCGTTCCGATCATATTTTAGCCACGTCAGAAAAAACAAAACCAATTCCTTGTCACCACCCAATGCTTCCTCTAAATCTGAAACATTGTTTGTCGAAATAGACGCCGTTTTTTTTGGTGGAATAATTAGACTGAGCTTTTTTCCAACTATTTTTTTCTTAACTTTATTTTTCATCCCTAGTGGTTTTATATCTTAATGGTTTACAGTTAGGCATTTTATACCCAGGCTCTTTTTTACCGCATTTACACTTAAAAAACCCTACATTAACGTGACCTCTTGAACCTGTTTCGTACCATTTGAAATAGTGCCGGTGTTTCTTGCGTGATGTTTGGGAGTCTTTGATTATTCCGATGATTGGTCGCATTATTTTTGCTCTACAAGACTTAAAAGTCCGGTAGCTATTTCTGGATATGTTTTTATAAAAACTACTCTTTTAGATACAGAATAATTAAACCACTGTACTTTTAATTCAGCCACAATAGCATCTCTTATGTAATCCTTATCTTCCTGTTTTGATTGCATTTCTTCACACGACATCATATAGTTTATTTTAAATAATTATTGATAAATTCCTTAATTATCGCGACTGAATGAGCATATCCATTAGCCTCGTCATCTCTTTTCTCTGCGAGCGCTTTTTCATATTCAGCGAATATAGTTTCTGAACATTCTTTAATCGTATCTTGGCGGACTTCTTTGATTGTTTCAGAGATGAATTGTTTGATTTGTCTGTCAGCGTTTCTGTAAGGGTATTCTTTTTGAAGATATTTTATCAAAGCTGGGAACTGTTCATCAAAAATTTTAAGATAATTTTTCATCGTTTTATAAATATTATTGTGATTAAAATCGCCGCTAATAACAAGTTTGTCATATTTGACGCTCCTAGTATTTGGCTTAGTGTGTCTTCCATAATTATTTTAGTTATGTAAACTCTTCTTAAATTAGTTGTAAACTGGTTGTAAACTTAATTATTTTATTTATTTTGTTTGTTGAGATAATTGATTAGATCAGAGAGCAGTATTACTCCTTCCGATTGCATATTTTTTAAGTCAGTTTTAGCCCAAGGAGTTTCTCTTGCCCACTTAATCAAATCTTCCTTCATCTCTGATTTAGCTTGCTGACGGATATATTCTCTAACATCATCTGGCATATCGACGTCTTGGCTTATAGTAAGCTTTTTAAGGTGTATTTCTGGTTTTCTATCTAGTAGTCCTCGTTCATAAACTTTCTTTTCTGTTTCGTCTATTAGGGAGGAGATGAAGGATTTGATGTCTTCAAGAGATACTGTTTTCATCTCCATTTCGTAAAACCCATTGTTGTCTCCTACTCCTTCACACTCTATGCGTTTGGTCTTTGGTAAAAACTTTTCATCAAATTCTTCTAGCTTCTTTTGTTTGTAAGAGTTATCCATGTTATTTTAGTTATGAGTTATTTAAAGGTTTCTCTGTGTCAATCAATTTTCCAGCAATTGTAACCAAATAGGACTCTTTTCCACAATCGACAAATCCTAGTAGTTTGGATATTTTTTTAGTCTTAGTGTCTATGCCGTATTTTATTTTGTGAGTTTTTTTACACTTAGGGCAGACCGCTGTTTTCATTTTTCATATAATTTTATTAAACCTTTACAAATCTCACACTCCAAACCGGCAAATATTCAACCCCTTTTTTGTCCTTGACCGCGACAGTCTTCCCCGCCATCAAATCGCTAATCGCCTGATCGGTCATCATTTCTTTTTTTTGCTCAGGAGTTTCACAGCCAGGTTTTCCGCACCATGGCGTTTTTATTTCTGGGGTACATTTGCACATAAAGTTTTTTCTTCAAAAATAGTTAATTGATTCTCCGGCACATCATTCCTCCGACAAATCGCGCAAACCTCATCTCTGGCATTTTTCTTTTTGTGACTCTGGCAATGCTTCCGCCCACACTTGCAATCAAAATACCAAATCCGCCGCTCTTTGAATTGTGGTTGGGATGTGCTCATCTTCTTAAAAAGCATTAACATCAATATTGCCACAGACATCACCTAATTTATGATCCATATTTCTACTCTCGATTTCTTTTTGCAATGTCTGATCGCCAGATAAGGACCTAATTAACCTCCAATATCTACGAGTTTGCTCTCTTAGAATCTCTATGGTCACATTTGTTTCCTCTCTTCTGCGTTCACGAAATTCAATCAAATCTCTTACTGCTGGATAAATATCGTCAAATTTGTGGTTAAAGGAATTTTGAAAAAGAACGCTCTTTAATTCAAAAAGTCTTTTTTCGTTTCTAGTGTTTTCTTCCCTGCATTCACTGAGTTGCCCTTTTAATTCCTCAATCTCTTGTTGCTTTGTTTTTTTCATATGCTTTTAGCCATCACTAGGCTCTTAATTAAATTATTTTTTCTATACCTCGCCCAAAATAGTTTTCGGCGGTTTTTGTGTTTCTTGCTATCGTCAGCAAAGAATTTTTCATTATCCACCGGCCTAATCAATTCGTCTACAGGTCGGCCTTCTCCATGCGCAAAGGTTTCTATCCTCGCGATTTCCTTAATCTGCTCCTCTCTAGTTCGGAGATTATATCGGATCTCATATTCCCTGAAACTGGCTAGATCTTGGTATCTTCGGACACTGATTTCAGGTGGAGGAGACATTTGCATTTGAGCTTGTTGCATCATTTCTCTTTGATGCCTTTCCAACTCATAGCGTTGCCTGCGAATTTCTTCTTCAAATCGCATGCGATCCCAATTAAGAGCTTGGGAATGATCGTGCTGATGTTGAAATGGATTAAGAGAAATTGCCATACTATTTTCCTTGATTGATTGTCAGAGACTTCAAGTCCATCGTTGGGATTTTTTTGATCAGCGTGCTAACCAAATCTTTCACATCCACAATATCGGCATTGAGGTCAACAATCTTATCAAGCATCTTGTTTTCCTTTTCCAAAACAGCTTTTTCCCTCTCAAGCACAACAATGCGATCCTCTTTCTGCTTCAACTCCTCATCTTTGAAGTGTTTCATCTCAAATTCCTTTTCTTTTAAAGCCAACTGATGATCTTGCTTGAGACTTTTAATTTCCATCACATTGTCAGCGACCAACCTTTTCTTATCCTCACGGAGTTCTCTAATTTCTTTATTTTCCTCCTCTAATCTTCTGTTCTCCTCCTCTAGACTTCTAATTTTTGCTCTTAGAGCGACCTCGTTCTTGTTTTCAAACATACGTTTTTTTAATTTAAAAAATTATTAATTAGCTTAAATTCAAACTCTGCACCCTCTCCCTCTCTTTTTCCTCCGCCTTAGCCCGCATATCCCAAAGCGTTGTCAACGCGCCATACTTCAAACAAGCCTTTCGGTAAACGTCCAAATTATTTGCGTTAACAGCACCGTCTGGATAATTCACTGAATAACTAAACAGTCTATTTTCGTGCAGATACAAGCTAAAACCTTTCAACTCCTTCCCAAAGATAACCACCCTTTTTTGCAGATACGGCTTCAGTTCCTCCTCGAAGTCTAAGATTTTCTTTTTATCCATTGGGTCATAAAGATTATACTTTTCTCGCTGATAACTAGTTTTTTGTGGTTTTTCAAATGCCATATTTTTTATTTTATCTTTGTATTAGTAATAAATTTATAAAGCGTTTCCAAAGTCACAGTGTCTAAATATTTCGCCTCCCTGATTCGTTGAAATCCTATCTCTAGTTGTTCATGCGAAAATGGAACCAGTGATCGGGCTGGGCGCAGGTGGCGCTTAATATATGCCTCCCACTGCCCAACGGTATCAAATTGCGGATTTGTCGTTTCCGCCCATTCACCAATAATCCTGACATGATTTTGTGGGCTCTTCCCGCACCACTCGACAAATTGCTGAAGATTCATAGGCCTATCTTTTTTATCCCCTGAATCTTTTTCCAATCCGTCCGTCGCGCCAGCGACAGGTCTGCTTTTACTAATACCCTCTTCCTCATATGTACCTATATTTGAGGACACCCTGGTATCCTCATCTGAGGACACCGTATCCTCAAATGAGGACACCCTATAATTAACTAACGGAATTATTTTGTCGCGAATTTTCTTTTTTTCATCTTTGAATTTTCTTATAATAAATCTTGCTGATTCAAGCCTCATAAGCGAATTTTGCACCGATTGCATTCCACAGTCACAAGCTTTAGCTAGATAAGCGTTTGAAGCAATGCACCTTCCGTCCTTGAGGCTATGAAGCCAATAGATTACGCCATACAGGGTTTTGTCCACTGGTTGCAGTTTTTTACTGAACGCCACCGGCCCGGGAATGATGAGAAAATCAGGCCTAATTGTTATTTTTTCTTTCATTTTTTATTTTCCTAATTGATTATCCCTCGCTCATCAACCAGATATTTTTCAATTTGCATCAGCGCTTCCCGTAAATCTCGCATCTCAGTCCGATCCAATTCCCTTTGAAAGTCCTGGAATTTTCGCAGTCTCCGCTCAATCTTGTTGCGCTCATCAAGCGCTTTGATGATTTCTTCGTTCATTTTTTTTGTTTTTTAATAATTGATAAT
>DAIEIZ010000024.1 GCA_027351145.1 Candidatus Moraniibacteriota bacterium
CTATATTATTCAGTTTGCGGCAATTCTTAGTGTCAATTTAGGGATAATAAACATATTGCCCATACCGGCATTGGATGGAGGCAGAATCTTATTTGTTTTTATTGAAAAATTAAAGGGTTCTCCGGTTAGTCAGAAAGTGGAACAGTCTTTTCATACAATCTTTTTTGCACTGCTCATGTTGCTTATGGTTGCTGTGACATATCGAGATATTATCAAGCTTTTTTGATTCGCTTTTGTTATGCGGTTTGGTGATCGTGGAGTGATGATGTCAACAATTATTCAAAAATAGGTTTTATTCGGATATTAATAATATTGCATCTTATGTTAAAGAAATTTAAAGACCTTTTGAGGAGAGTATCAGGCAATCTTTTCGGTGGATTTTCTAAGGATATTGGTATTGATCTGGGAACAGCCAATACTTTAGTCTATGTTAAGGGCAGAGGAATTGTTATTAATGAGCCGTCCGTAGTGGCAATCAATAAAAAAACAGGTCAAGTTTTGGCAATTGGCAGGGAAGCAAAAAAGATGGTGGGAAAAACCCCGGGACATATTGTGGCGATCAGACCGTTGGTTGATGGTGTGGTAAGTGATTTTGAGATTACTCAACAGATGCTCAAGTATTTTATCGACAAGGTTCATCAGGGTGGCTTTACGCTTTTTCCTCGTCCGCGTGTGATTGTAGGGATTCCATCGGATGTGACTGAAGTGGAAAAAAGGGCTGTGATTGACGCGACAATCAATGCTGGCGCGCGGGAGGCCTATTTGATCGATGAGCCAATGGCAGCGGCTATTGGTGCGCGTCTGCCGGTTCAAGAAGCTTCAGGGAATATGGTAGTGGATATTGGCGGCGGAACAACAGACATTGCTGTTATTTCTCTGGGCGGTATCGTCGTTTCCCGCAATCTTCGTATTGCCGGGGATGAAATGAATGAAGATATTGTGCGTTATTGTCGTGATGAATTTAATCTGCTTATTGGGGAAAAAACAGCGGAAGATGTTAAGATTTCTATCGGTAGCGCATGCGTGCAAAAAGAAAAGAAACAAATGCAGGTGCGCGGACGAGATCTGGTAACAGGACTTCCAAAAGAGGTGACGATTTCCGATGATCAAGCGCGTGAAGCGCTTTCGCGTTCAATTCGGATAATCATCAATAATATCAAGACTTCAGTCGAAGAAACTCCCCCGGAACTTCTTTCTGATATTATGCAAAAAGGAATCATTTTGGCTGGCGGGGGAGGACTTATTCGCGGGATTGATCGTTTAATTGCCAATCATACGGAAATTCCTGTTCGAATGATGGAGGATCCGCTCACGGCAGTCGTACGAGGAACGGGAATTGTGCTTGAAGATATTGATGCCTTGCGGGATGTACTCGTAGAGAATCAGCATGAAAAATCGTTTGATTAGATTAAAAGCTGCCTTTAAAATCTTTCAGGAATGAGATTTTCTTATGTCGGCGGTCTTTTCTGCTGATCGGTTGGATGGGACTCGGTTGCTAAAAGGACGATTGTGCGAATTTCTTTTGAGACTTATGCGTAAGTTTATGATAAGCTATGCCCAAAAAATATTTCACTTCAAAAATAGTTAAGTTGGCTACTACGATAATCGTTTGTGCTTTTTTGATTTTTTTCAATCCCAAGAATATTTTTAATCCCGTGCGGAGAATTTTTCTGACAATCGCTTCACCTTTCCAAGAAATATTCTATGGAGCTAGCCAGAAGATAGGCGAAACAACTTCTTTTTTGATTTCCATTTCAGATATAAAGAAAGATAATGCCAATCTTTCCAAGGAGAATAATTCTCTGGCGGCCGAGGTGGCTATGCTCAAGCAAATAGAGAGTGAGAATGTAATATTGAGAGAACAATTGAATCTTGCCCCTAGGGATAAATTTTCGTTGATAAGTGGTTTCATAGTCGGGCAAGATCCGGAAGGTTCGGAGAGTTGGGTTATTTTTGATAAAGGTGGGAAAGATGGTCTCGTGCCTGGGATGCCGGTGATTGTGGACAATGGAATTCTCGTGGGCAAGGTTGATGAGGTTTATTTTTCAAGTTCAAAAATCAACCTGCTGACCAGTTCCACTAGCTCTGTAAATGTTTCTGATGTGGAAACTGGCGCGAAGGGAATTATTCGTGGAGAATATGGCCTAGGTTTGGTTATGGATATGGTAACGCAAGCGGATGTTTTGAATGTTGGAGATACAATTATTACTTCAGGCTTAGGAAGCAATATTCCAAAAGGACTTTTGGTGGGCAAGATAAAGGAAGTGAAAGTTTCTCAGGACAAGCTTTTTCAGAGAGCGGTAGTCATCTCTCGTTTAAAATTTTCCAAATTGGATGTTGTGTTTGTGATTAAATAGTATGTTGCAAAAAATAATAATTTTTTTTATCATTTTTTTTTCCGTTATTTTGCAATTAACGGTTTTTACTAATATCTTTTTTTTTGGTCTTGGTCCGAACATTTTACTTCTCTTGACTATCTATTGGACTACGCAGGCAGGTTTTGAGAAAGCCTTGGCTAGAAACATTTCGGCCGGATTTGCCTATGATTTAGCGACTTTTTGTATAATCGGAACACATATTGCTTCGTTCACGTTAGTTGCTTTTTTTGTTGGTTTTATTTCCAAGAGATTTTTGGTAGTTGCGCGCAATTGGCGAATACTTATCTTGGCCATTACAATTATTTTTGGTACGTTAGCAAATAACTTATTTTTAAATGGCCTGTTTGAGATAGGAAGCTATTTTGGGAAAAATTCTATCGGTAGCGTGCCAGTTTCTTTTTTCAGTTCCATTTTAGCAAAGGAAGTTATTTTGAATATCCTGTTTTTTCCGCTTATATATTTTCTACTAAAAAAAATAGAACATTCTAATTTTTTTCAGGTGCGTAAGAGTATATTCTAAATCTATGTTTCAGAGATATTTTAAGTCAAGAAGGATGGCACGTGGCGTGGAGATTGAGGATGCCATCATGAATGTTGAGCGAAAAGAAAAAGCCATTATTGAAAAACCATTCAAAAGGGGCGGTCTTTCGGTTGCGTGGTACCTGGTTTTTTGTGTCCTCTTGTTTCTTTTTGCCAGAGTTTTTTATTTGGACATTATTAGCGGTGAATATTACTCGCTTGTTTCAGCGGAAAATCGGATTAGAAAAATTATTGTTAAGGCTCCGCGAGGGAATATTTTGGATAAATTTGGTAATATTTTAGCGCGTAATTCGCCCAGCATCGATGTCGTTGTAGTGCCAAGTTATTTGCCTAAGAATATTGAAGATAAGAAAATATTAGCAGGAAAAATGGCTGATATTCTTAATATGAACCCGGGGAATGTTGAAATAATGCTGCTTAGCCAGAATGAAAAATCAGCTGATCCGGTTTTGCTCAAGGAAAATATTACGCAAGATCAATCACTTATTCTGGCTGAAAAAATCAATGAATTGCCGGGAATTGCTTTAGACAAAACCGCTATTCGGAAATATGAGAATAGTGCAATTTTTTCCCACATAATTGGTTATGATGGGAAGATAACCAAAGAAGAAATGGATAAAAATAGTGGTTATCTTATGACTGATTACATTGGAAAGACGGGGTTGGAAAAAAGCTATGAGGATCAGCTGAAGGGTGTTTATGGCGCGCAGCGAGTAGAGGTTGATTCTCGAGGGGTGGTTATGAAAAATTTGGGCATAATTAGCCCTCAGGCGGGAAATGATTTGATTTTAAATATTGATCAGGAATTGCAAAAGAAGTTGTATGATAGCTTGTCGGCAATGCTTGAAAAAGGTGAAACAAAAACGGCTGCTGCAGTAGCGATTGATCCGAGTACGGGAGGAATTTTGGCAATGGTTAGTTTGCCAAGTTATGACAATAATTTATTTGCCTCTGGTATCAGTAGCGATGAATATAAGAAATTAATTAGCGATAAAGATTTACCTTTGTTTAATCGTGCTACAAGCGGAGAATATCCTCCTGGTTCGACCATTAAGCCCGCTGTGGCCGTCGCTGCTCTTTCTGAGGGTGTTATTACCCCAACGACAATTATCAATGGTCAGGGCGGAAGTTTAAATATTGGCAGTTTTCATTTTGGTGACTGGAAGGCGCATGATCCCAGCGATGTCCGCACTGCTATCGCGCAAAGTAATGACATTTTTTTCTACACTGTTGGCGGTGGCTATGGAAATATAGCAGGCCTTGGAATGGACCGGATGAAAAAATATGAAAATATGTTTGGTTTTGGATCGCCAACCGGAGTTGATCTTCCCGGCGAATCAGGTGGTTTTATTCCGAGTGAACAGTGGAAGCTTGATAAGCTTGATGAAAAGTGGTATATCGGTGATAGCTATCATTGTGCTATCGGACAAGGATTTGTGCTTGCGACGCCATTGCAGTTGGCAAATTATACCGCCGCGATTGCTAATGGCGGAACGCTCTATTCGCCTAGATTAGTCAATCGAATTCGTAAAAGTGATGGGACGGATTCTTATGTCCAACCGGAAATAATTCGGAAAAATTTTATTTCACCGGATATTATGCAGGTTGTGCGCGAAGGAATGCGCCAAACGATTACGGCTGGTACGGCGCAAGTGTTAAAAACTTTGCCAGTGGCAGTGGCAGGGAAAACCGGTACGGCGCAATTTGGCACGGAGAATAAAATGCATGGCTGGTTTATTTCTTTCGCACCGTACGATAATCCAAAAATTGCCCTGGCGATCATCGTGGAAGGTGGCGGAGAGGGAAACTCCAGTGCTGTGCCTGTGGCAAAAGAGGTTTATGATTGGTATTTTACGAGAAATAATACTCCGTAAAGTTGCTTGCTGGTGCGGGATAAAAAAAATAGGTTGACACATAATTTATTTCTGGTACAATTTCTTTTGTCGTCCGAAAGAGCGACAATTTTTTATAAAAGCCCCCTTGCGCTTATCGGGAATGTTAAATAAAAAAATAATAAGCAAAAAAGGGAATAAAAAAATATCATGACAAAATTTATTACCGAAGAAGGACTTAGAAAAATTAAAGAAGAACTGACTCATCGCAAAACGACTTTGCGTCAAGGAATTGCGAGCGCAATCAAGGAGGCAAAGGAACAGGGTGACTTGAGTGAGAATGCCGAGTACAGCGCTGCAAAAGCGCAACAGGCGGAAAATGAGTCTAAGATTGCCGAACTCGAGTTTATGCTCAAGGAATCGAAAGTGGCAACATATGACAAAAATTTGGGCGTGGTGCAGTTGGGTTCAAAAGTAAGCGTGAAATTTAATGGTTCGGAAATGGAATTTCAACTTGTCGGATCAAATGAAGCCAGTCCAAGCGAACTTAAGATCTCCAATGAGTCTCCTATGGGAAAAGCATTTATGGGAAAAAAGAAGGGTGATAATGTGAATGTGGTTACTCCCGGAGGAGAAGTGAAATATGCGATTTTGGATGTGAAATGATTTTGGTTTGAAATATTTTTTATTTTTCTGTAAAGACGAGGCAATGCCTCGTCTTTAAGTTTTGCTTAATTTTAGGGGATGAATTTTGATTAGGCTTTTTACTGGATTTATGCTAAAATTAATCTAACTTGAATCAGTGATGAGCAGTATTTTATTCATAAAATAGTTCAAACAATGAATCTATTTGTTCTATAATAAAAATAATAAAAAATAATTTATTTAATTCAAACAAAATGAGCAATCAAAAAAACAAAAAAACTCTGACCGCCATCCTGATCATTTTTATCTTAATTGGTACAGTTTGGCTATTTGTGAAAAAAGTAAAAAAAGACAATGCAACCAGAAAT
>DAIEIZ010000038.1 GCA_027351145.1 Candidatus Moraniibacteriota bacterium
GGGGCACGTGGAAAGCTATACCGCCACAGACATCTATTCCCGATATCTTCGGATGAAAGATTATGACGTTCTTCATCCACAAGGCTTTGATGCGTTTGGGTTGCCGGCGGAAAATTATGCCATCAAGACCGGAGTTCATCCTAAGGCGACGATTGAAGAAGCAATCCGGGTTTTTAAAAAACAAATTGATTCTCTAGGTTTTTCCTATGATTGGAGTCGGGAAGTGAATTCATCGTTGCCGGAATATTATAAGTGGACTCAGTGGTTTTTTTTGCTTTTCTATAAAAATAGATTGGCCTACAAGAAAAAAGCCAAAGTGAATTGGTGTCCAAAATGCCAAACGGTGCTCGCGAACGAGCAAGCGGAAAATGGCAAATGTGAGCGTTGTGGAAGTGAAGTGGTGCAAAAAGATCTTGAGCAGTGGTTTTTCAAAATAACGGATTTCATTGAAAATAATGGCGAGACAACAGGGCTGATTTCTGGATTGGACAAAATTGATTGGCCGGAATCAACTAAACTGTTGCAAAAAAATTGGATTGGCAGATCGGAGGGCGCGGAATTTCGGATGAAAATTGAAAACACGGAAAAAGAATTTTCTGTCTATACCACAAGGGTGGACACGGTTTTTGGCATGACCTATGCGGTCCTCGCACCAGAGCATGAAATTATTGCTAAGCTGAAAAACCAAATTGGAAATTGGGATGAAGTAAAAAAATATATTGCCGAAACAAAAAAGAAAACTGATTTAGATCGAATGGAGGCGAAAGTCAAAACCGGAGTTGAGTTGAAAGGCGTGAGAGTGATAAATCCTTTCAATAGCGAAAGTCTGCCGCTATTTGTGGCGGATTATGTTTTGGCGCAATATGGCACAGGAGCGGTGATGGCAGTGCCGGCGCATGATGAGCGTGATTTTGAGTTTGCCAAAAAATACGCATTGCCAATCAGACCGGTTATTTCATATTCTAAAATAATTAGTCATTCTTCTGAATTTGAGGGAGAAGGAATAAAAGGAAATATTGATGAAAATGGAGTATTGTGTGAAGATGGGAGACTGATTGATTCGGGGGAATTTACAGACTTGATTTCAGAAGAAGCTCGGAAAAAAATAACCACTTGGCTGGAGGAAAAAAAACTGGGTGAAAAGAAAATCAATTATCGTTTGCGCGACTGGTTGGTTTCCCGTCAACGCTACTGGGGCGCGCCGATTCCCATCATCTATTGCGAGCATTGCGGCGAAGTTCCAGTGCCGGAAGCTGATTTGCCGGTGGAATTGCCTGATGATGTGGACTTTGAACCAATTGGAGAGTCACCGTTGAAATATTCAGAAAAGTTTCAAAACGTGGTTTGTCCAAAATGCGGCGCGAAAGCACGCAGAGAATCGGATACGATGGACACCTTTGTTTGTTCTTCTTGGTATTACCTGCGTTATGCTGATTCAAAAAATGAAAAAGAGTTCGCTTCAAAAGAACTGCTCAAAAAATGGTTGCCGGTTGACCTCTATGTTGGTGGCGCGGAGCACTCAGTGCTGCATCTTTTATATGCCAGATTTTTCACCAAAGTTTTGCATAATTTGGGCTACCTTAAATTTGATGAACCATTTTTGAAACTGCGTCATCAAGGCACGATCCTGGCAGAAGACGGAACGAAGATGTCAAAATCGAAAGGTAACGTAGTCAATCCTGATGATGTGGTGGCCGAGTTTGGCGCGGACGCATTGCGCTGTTTTGAGATGTTTATGGGGCCACTGGAAGATATGAAGCCATGGCAGACGAGAGGTATTGTCGGGGTGTATCGGTTTTTGGAGAAAGTTTGGAAAATGCAAGCAAGAATCAGTGAACAGGGAACAATAAACAGTAAGTTGGAGAATTTGCTGCATAAAACAATCAAGAAAGTTTCAGAGGATATCGAAGCGATGCATTTTAACACGGCAATCAGTCAATTAATGATTTTAGCTAACGCTCTGGGAAAAGAAGAAAAAATATCAATGCAAGATTATCAATCATTTTTAACGCTGCTTGCTCCATTTGCTCCGCATATTGCCGAGGAGCTTTGGTCTAAGCTTGGACATAGCGAATCTATTTTTAAAGAAAAATGGTTGCGGTATAACCCTGAATTTATTCGTGATGAAGAAATTGATCTAGTGATTCAGGTCAATGGAAAAGTGCGTGATATGGTGAAAGTAAACGCCGACATTTCAGAGGAAGATGCAAAAGAAGCGGCGCTGGGAAATGAAAAAGTCAAAAAACATATCGAAGAAAAAAAACCGAAGAAAGTTATTTTTATCAAAGGGAGACTTATAAACATCGTAATCTAGCAATGAATAGCGGGCAGTGAACAGTGAACAAGAAAAACAAATTCTCATTTACTAATTCCTGATCTCTGATTCATGAATACTGGTTTATGCAAGCAGTAATTTTGGCAGCCGGCAGAGGAAAGCGGATGAAAAATTTGACGGATGAGCTTCCAAAACCCATGCTCAAATTGAAAGGCAAGCCTATTTTAGAGCATAAGATCAATATGCTTCCGGAAGAAATCGATGAGATTATTTTTGTCATCGGCTACGCCGGAGACTATATTATTCGCCACTTCAAGCACTATTTCGGCGGACGTCGGATTATCTATGTTTTTCAAGACAGGATGAATGGTACCGGCGGGGCATTGCATTTGGCGCGCAGTGTGCTCAAGGATAAATTTCTAGTTATTATGGGTGATGATCTCTATCACAAAAAAGATTTAAAACGGATGCTTAAACATAATCTGGCAATTCTTGGACATGTCGTGGAGGATACGAGTAAGTTTGGCATCATTAAAACCGATAAAAAGGGGCATATGGTTGCCGTAATTGAAAAGCCGAAAAAATCAAAAGATAAGTTGGCAAACACGGCTGTGTACATGCTCAACAAGAAATTTTTTGACTACGATTTGGTTCCGATTGGAGGAGGAGAATTTGGTCTGCCGCAGACTTTGGCGAAGATGTCCGGTGAATATAATATCAAAGTAGAAAAAGCGACTGATTGGCACGCGATTGGCAATCCCGATGATTTGAAAGCGGCGGAAAAAGTTTTGCATAAATTCTTATAACACTGCAAAAACACAAAAATATGAACTAGTACAATTTTTTTATATGTGTAATTTACTCGGATGTAATTTTTTAATAAATAAAAAAAATGAAAAACATAAAAAAACACTACTTCCTTGAATTATCCCTTCTGTGTCTGTGTATTGCCATAATTACTGCCGCACTGAATATTCCTAATATCTTGGCTGGTAACAATGCGACACTGCTGTACGGAACCACTCGCGTGACAAATAGCGTTTCGACCGATGAGGCAGAGAAAATGACTGCGACCGATGATAGTGTGGAAACAACAACGGCGAGCACGGCGAATGTTTCTACGAGCACGACCAAGACAACCGCTACCGCGTCCAATTCGGTTCCAGTTTCTGAGTCAATTAAGACCATGGCGAAACATACTACG